>CAYSUA010000058.1:0-13975 GCA_964433795.1 uncultured Desulfobacteraceae bacterium
TTTTAACAAGAAAAAAATTTGGTGAAGGCACTTATCCCGTTTATCGGGGTTAGCCTTTTTGTATAACGTATAGCGTAGAATGTATATACGAACCGGAGAACATAGCTGACATATTCAAAGCCATCTCTATTGTCAATTATATTTGCTTATGTTTCTTTAATGTGGCAATGAATTTTGGTATGTGACACCTTGGCATTGTTGGAAACTCCACGGATTTTAAAAATCAGCAATTTACTTAGTCGACAGGAGGAACAACCATGGATTATCGAAGTCTTGAAGATATTGAGGTCAGAGAAGTCGCTCCCGGAGCCAAAGCAAGGTTCGTCCATTCAGAGAATATGACTTTTGCGTATTGGAACATCGAGCCCGGCGCAGGGGTTCCCGAGCACTCTCACCCCCATGAGCAGGTAGTGAATGTTATGGATGGGGAGTTTGAACTAACCGTAGACGGTGTAACCAAAAGACTTGGACCGGGATCGGTTGTTGTTTTGCCGCCTCACATCGTTCACTCCGGGGAAGCCATCACCGACAGCTTCCTCCTCGATGTATTTTGTCCGGTGAGAGAAGATTACCGGTAGTGGGTATGAACTGGCATACAAAAGTGGCGGAGATCGAGTGATGGAGGGATGAATATGAGAGATTCCTATGATAAAATCATAAACGGCGGTCTGGTCGTGGGGCCGAAAGGGATCGTACGGGCGGAGATCGGAATAAAAAATGGTAAAATTAAAAAAATAGCTTCCGATCTGGGACCCGATAGGGCCAGAGAGATAATAGACGGAACGGGAAATTACATATTGCCCGGATTGATCGATGTGCATGTCCATCCCGTCTATGTCGATACCATAGCGGATTGTTCGGTTCTGGGTGCTTTCGGCGGCATCACGACAATGATCCATTATGCTTATGCCAAACCGGGTATGGCACTTGACGAGACGGTCAAACAGTTCATCGATGAAGGAAAAGAGACCTCGTATACCGATTTCGCCATTCATGGGGCCATGTTTGATCCGGAAAATCAGATCGGGGATATCGCCAAGTGCTTTAAAATGGGAGTCACGTCTTTTAAGATGTTCATGACCTACGCCAAGCTGGGGTGGATGACCGATGATTATCATTTGGCAAAAGCGATGGATGTCATATCAGAACTGGGGGGGCTGGCCATGGTGCATGGCGAGGATGGACTGTCCATCGATTATCTGGAAGACAAGTATCGGGACGCGCCTCAGCGGGAGGCTTTTTTGAAAATGAGACCCGATGCACTTGAAGCGGATGCTGTTTTCCGAGCGATTTCCATCGCAGAGGTTATCAACTGTCCGCTTTACATTGCCCATATCAGCGCGGAGCGCGCGCTTGCGCCCATCGAATGGGCCAGAGAGAGAGGTCAAACGGTCTACACGGAGACGTGCCCGCAGTATCTTTGCCTGACGGATAACGATTTGCAGGAAAAGGGTCCGCTTGCCAAAATCGGCCCACCATTACGGACGTCCAAAGACAATGAGGGACTTTGGGAGGCGTGTCGAAAAGGCCGGATCGATGTAATAGCCAGCGACCACGCGCCCAAAAACAAAACGATCGATGATGATTTTTTTGAAGCCCCGTTTGGTTCACCATCATCCGAAACCATGCTCGCCGTTACCTATCAAAGGGGGGTCAACGAAGGCCGGTGGGACTTGATCGGGCTGGTCCGGGCGATGAGCGAAAGTCCGGCCAGAATATTCGGGCTTTACCCCCAAAAGGGAGTCCTGCAGGAGGGATCCGATGCCGACCTCGTTATCTTTGATCCGGCAAAAGAACACAAGATCATGAAGGAAACACAGCATTCCAATGCACCCTACACACTGTATGAAGGGTTTGAGGGGCTCGGTGCCCCGGTTTTGGTCATGCGGTGCGGTGAGGTACTCGTGGAAGGGACGGCATTGAAGGGTTCAAGCGGAAGAGGGCGGTTCCTGCAGACGAAAATTTCAAATTGAGACGGAACAATAGCTGAAAGCTGAAGGCTCAAAGCAGGTTTATAGCAATGGACATTCGATCACTGGCGAATCAAATATTTTCAGGCGTACTGGAAATATCCAGAGATGGTGGGGGGGTTACCCGATCTGCATACGGCGACACTGAAACTCGGGCCATCGAGTTTCTTGAAGAAATCGCGCGACGATTCAATATCCACACCTACCGGGATCCTGCTGAAAATGTCGTGTTCGAGCAAAATGAAGGTGCTAAAGATCGATATATTCTCGTCGGGTCCCATGTGGATTCGGTGCCGAAGGGCGGCAATTATGACGGCTTGGCCGGTGTTGCAGCCGGGCTTTTGTTGCTCTGCGAGTTTGAGGAAAGCGGTGTGCAGCTTCCCGTGCCGGTTAGGGTGATCGGTTTTCGCGGTGAAGAAAGCGCATGGTTCGGTATTCCATACCTTGGCTCCAAAGCCCTACTCGGCAACATCACCGATACGGAACTTAAAGCGCTTCACCGGGATACGAATAAGCCGCTTCGAAACTATCTCCGAAATGCGGGGGCGGATATCGAAAAGATCGTTCAAAAGGTTCCGCTGCTTGAAATCGATCGTGTGGCGGCATTTCTCGAGTTGCATATCGAGCAGGGTCCGATCATGGTCGATCGCGATCTTCCCGTGGCCTCGGTTGCCGGCATCCGGGGCAATTTAAGACACCGATCGATACGATGCTGCGGGGAAGCCGGACACTCCGGTGCAGTACCCCGATGGCTGCGTCATGACACGGTATTTGCAACATCCGAGCTCATCACCCGGCTGGATGATCACTGGACCACGATACTCCAGCACGGCGGTGATCTTGTTCTAACCTTCGGCATGCTTTCAACCAATCCGCTGGAGCATGCAATGACCCGCATCCCGGGTGAGGTCAGTTTCAGCTTTGATGCACGGAGTCAAAATGATAGTACGCTGAACGCGATGGAAGCACTCCTCCACTCGGAGTGTGAAACGATCGAACATGATCGACGCGTTTCTTTTCAGTTCGACCCGGTGATACGCACCCCTTCAGCCGTTCTCGATCGATCAATCGTCGATCGTTTATCGGCTGTCATCGAGTCGGAGGGGCATGTGTCCGAAACCATCCCCAGCGGCGCCGGTCATGATGCAGCGGTCTTTGCCAATGCCGGTGTGCCCACGGGAATGATCTTTATCAGGAATCAAAATGGTTCCCACAATCCCAAAGAGGATGTGGATATCGACGATTTTATGGCCGGTATCCGCGTTTTGCAAAGATTCATTCAGGAGTTTAGCAAATGATTCGAAAGTCAAACCCAAATACCACAGCATAACGAGTATAGGAGGACGACCATGTTTCTTAGTGCATTTCCGAGTGAAGAACTTATGGCAGAATTGACGGCAAAAATGTTTTTAGAAGTCGGCGCCGTAAATTTTCGATCCGATGAACCCTTCCGGTTTACTTCCGGATGGGCGAGCCCGGTTTACATTGATTGCAGAAAATTAATTTCATTTCCCCGGATCAGGCAAACCCTCATGGATTTTTCAGCGTCTATGATTCTGCGCAATATCGGTTTCGAATCCATAGACGCCATTGCCGGTGGGGAGACAGCCGGCATCCCATTTGCGGCATGGATCGCCGATCGACTGATGCTGCCGATGCAATATGTTCGAAAAAAGCCGAAAGGATTCGGCAAAGATGCCCAAATTGAAGGAACCTTCTCAGAGGGTGATACCATCCTTCTTGTCGAAGATTTGACAACCGATGGAAGATCCAAGGTCAATTTTTGTGAAGCCTTAAGAAAAGCCGGTGCAATTGTGTCTCATACATGCGTTCTGTTTTATTACGACATTTTTCCGCAAACCAAAGAGATGCTGGAAAAGATGGGCATGCAGATGCTCTACCTGGCGACGTGGTGGGATATACTCGATCAATGCAAGAAATTCGGATATTTTGATGAAAAAACACTGGTGGAGGTTGAGAGCTTTTTGAATAACCCGATGGAATGGTCCTCTGCGCATGGCGGGACGTCCAGTTTTCCAGCTATCGAATAAAATAATCCGGTTATGCAGAAACCTCAATTCAAGCACTTACGGCTTTGAAGGTAACCCAATTCGCGGACTCAGACAGTCACACGCGCACGAATCGGCTCACCTCCAAAGCCTGATTCTTGTAAGCAACTTGGGCTTTGTGCAGAACCGAATCAAATAAAAGGAGGCGCAACGGCGCATCGAAATGAACAAATTAAATGCCATCGTAACCGGTGGAACACGCGGCATCGGATTGGGATTAGCCGAAGCCCTGGTGAAGCGAGGGGCATCGGTTGCCATCACCTATGCGGGAAACGATGCGGATGCGAAGATCGCTGAAAGCAAATTAAACGCTCAGCTCTCCAACGGGGAGAAGGTTCTGGTTTTAAAAGGCGATAACAGCAATCCAGAACAGATTAAACGCCTTTATCTCAAGGCGAAAGAAGCCTTCGGGCCCATCACTGTTTTGGTCAACAACGCGGGTATAATGCCCATCCGGTCTTTTGACGAGATCAGCTTTAAAGACTGGGATGACACCATCGGCGTTAATCTAAACGGCGCGTTTTACTGGTGTTCACTGGTGGTGCAGGATATGAAAGAAGAAGGATACGGCCGAATCGTGAGCATCGCATCCGTGGCAGCCCGCGGCGGCGGTGTTATCGGGCCCCATTATGCGGCATCCAAAGCCGGCATGCTGGGACTGACGCGGTATGCCGCCCGAGAACTCGGGCCTTTCGGCATTACGGTCAATGCCATCGCTCCAGCTTTTATCGAAGATGCCGGTCCCTTTCTGGAATGGCCCGAAGAAAAGATAGACAGCCTGAAAACAAAGGTAATGGTTCCCCGGATCGGAAACGTGGGTGATGTGGTTCGAGCTTTCGACTATCTGATGGACTCCCCGTTTGTTACCGGGGTGACATTGGATGTAAACGGCGGAACGTTTATGATTTAGCCAGCCGTTTCTTTTGCCGGTAATTTTGCCAAAACGGATATATCAATGAGAGTACGGATAGGACAAGGAAAGTCAAGGAAATCGGCCTTGTAAAAAACAGCGTCATATCACTTTCCGTCTGCAATGCCCGCCTGAAATTCACTTCTGCAATGGGCCCGAGAATGACTCCTAGAATAGCCGGTGCCAGAGGGAATTTAAACTTGGACATGAGGTATCCCAGCGTGCCGAAAATTAGCAGCACCCAGATATCGAAAAACCGGTTGAAAATGGCAAACGATCCCACCGCACATAGCACGAGAACAGACGGCACCAACACATAAATGGGCAATCGGGTCAGCCTCACGAACAGTTTAATGCCGTAAAGCTGGGTTCCCAGCATGAAAAAATGGGCAATAAATAAAGCAACGATCACCCCGTAAACCAGGTGGGGATATTCAATGATCAGCATGGGGCCGGGTTGAATGCCGTGGAGCAGAAGAGCCCCCAGCATCATGGCGGATACCGCTCCGCCCGGTATGCCCAGCGCCATTGTGGGCGTCAACGCGCCCCCTTCTGTTCCGTTGTTTGCGGATTCGGATGCGATAATCCCGTCAATAATTCCGGTACCGAATTTTTCAGGATGCTTTGATGCTTTTTTGGCCTGGTCATAGGCCAGGATATTGGAAATGCTGGCCCCGGCACCGGGCAATGCACCGATGAACACTCCGATCAAGGAGGACCGCAAGAGGTTGAACGGCTGACGAAAGATATCTTTAAGTACCTTGGGAGAGGAGAACGTCAAACTGCTTCCGACGATCAATGCTTCTTGGGATCGGCCTTTACCCTCCAGATTTTTCATCAGTTGAGAAAAGGCGAAAAGACCCACCAGGACCGGCAAGAATGCGAATCCACCGGCAAGGTGATTGAATCCGAAATCAAACCGGGGAATGCCGGTCATTGGGTCGGCACCGAAACTCGCGGCAATCAGCCCCAGCACACCGGAGACGATTCCTTTGGTCAGCGATTTTCCGGACAGGCTGGCGATGATGGTGAGCCCGAAAAAGACCAGGGAGAAAAACTCCCAGGGCCCGAACTTCAGCGCTGCTGCCGCCAGCGGCGGCGTGAAAAAGAGCATCACGAATGTGGAAATGAGGCCTCCTAAAAATGATGCCCAGGTTCCCGTGGCCAGTGCACGACCGGGATCGCCGTTTTTGGCCATGGGATGCCCGTCGAATACCGTGGCTACCGAAGAAGGGGTTCCCGGAATACCGATAAGGATTCCCGAGATTTGACCACCGGCAAGACCTCCCACCATCACCCCGATCATTGCCGCCAGTCCTTCCATAGACGTCATTCCGAACGTCATGGGCAGGACCAGGGCGACCCCCATGGTGATGGTAAATCCCGGAAGACAGCCGACAATTATACCGGCAACCGTTCCGAGGTAAAGGAATAACAGCGGATACGGCTTCATCATTTCCTGGACACCCAGCATGATCATGTCAAACATATACTGCGCTCCCTTAAAACAGACTGCCTGAAGGCAGGAAAACTTTCAGAACCTTAACAAATCCGAAATAGATAATACCGGTTACCCCCACAGAGGTCAGTGCAATGATTGCGGTCGATTTTCCGGTTTTCGGACCCAGAACCCACATCAAGACCGGCATGAATAGGAGGGTGGAATAAAGGTAACCGATATATTTCATCAACAAAATATATAAAAAAAAGATAATAAATCCCGCAAAGACAAACCGGTAATGAATGAAAAATTCTTTGATTCTTGCGCCGGAATGATCAACGGAGACTTCATCCGCGCCGGACGCGCTATTTTTTCTGTCCCTTAGGAAGCCGGTGACGGTCAACGACACACCACAAATGCCCAGAATCGTAAACCAGATTTTCGGTACGAATGCCGCCCCCACATCCCCGAACAGCGGGGGGGGCAATATGGTTGTCTGGTAATACATAATACCTGCAAAGACGATCAGGATAACCCCGATCACTTTATCCTGTTTCATGGCCGCATGTCCTATGCCTCGGTTGAATCCTGATTCGCGGGTGCTTCTTTCAGCCCGAGAATCTCAAGCCGATCCGAAGCACCCGTTTAATCAATCGTCCATTAGTGTTGAAGTCTTATTTCTTGACCTTGTAGAGACCGAATTTTTTTGCAAGGTCTATGTATATGCCGGTTGCCTCCTCGATATAGGCCTTATACCCGGCTGCATCCATATATTTGGGAATGGAGCCGATCTTCTCGAGTTTTGCACGATATTCCGCATCGTCATGGACCTGCTTCAAGGCTTTGGCAATCTTTGCAACAATCGGTGCAGGAGTCCCCAGGGGAGCGCAGACCCCTCGATTGACGCCAAAGAGCACATCGATTCCCTGCTCCTTCAATGTGGCAACGTTGGGGGCGAGATGATGCCGTTTACCGGAGGTGATGCCCAACCCCCTCATTTTCTTGGCCTGTTCATATTTTTTGATGGCGCCGGCGCTGTTGTCGGTCAGCTCGATATGTCCCCCCAACAAAGCCGCCCGCCGGGGTGCGGTTCCTTCATAGCCGACGACTTTGAATTCAGTACCGGTTTGGCTGCCGATATAAAGCGCCATGAAATGGCTGGTGGAGCCCAGGGTGACGCCGTATTTGATCTGCCCGGGTCTCTTTTTTACATCGGCAATTAAATCGGTCATGTTTTTCCAGGGGGCGTCATATTTGGCGGATACCACAATGGGATTCACCGCCATGTTGGCAATGGGAATGAAGTTGGAGTAGTTGAACTCTGAAACACCGGAGAGGTAGGAACTGATGACCGATTCATGGGTGGCGGTCAGCGTGTAGCCGTCCGGTTTTGAGTCTTTACCCTGCCGGGCTCCCATGGTTCCTCCCACTCCCGGAACGTTGACAATGACCATGGGTTGTCCCAGATATTTTCCGGCATAATGGGCAACCACCCGAAACAATGCATCCGTACCGCCTCCTGCTTTCCAGGGTACGATCAATTGGACCGGTTTTTCCGGGTATTCCGCAAATGCAGAAGATCCGAATACAATGACCAGTGCCAACGAAAGGGCCAAAATCAGTTTGAAATTTTTCATGGTTCACCTCCTCTTATATGGTTATAGGTAGTGGTACTCGAATCGGATGGGAAACGATGCTCATAAGAGTTGAAGAATGTTCAGATATTTGTCAATCAGATTTTATGGGAAATGTCAAGCTGACGCCGAATCAAGTTTAGATGAAAGGCCCCCAAGGTAAAAAGGTAAGCATTCGGAAATTAGCGCATTCTCAAAAGACGAAAACCGAGAAATTCTTTGTGGAAGTCGGGCGAATAGGCACTTCGATTCGACGAACGCAAAAAGAAAGCGTTGCTATACCAGCTGCCACCCCGATTGACACGGTAATGGCTGGAAGGAGGACCTTTCGGATCATGCGGAGAAGCGACGATATAATATTTTCTATCGTACCAATCCTGCACCCATTCCCAGACATTTCCGTAAATATCGTAAAGTCCCCAGGGGCTTGGATTCTTTTGACCTACCGGATGAGTTGTCTTCTCTGAATTATCATTGTACCAGGCATATTGTCCTAACTGCGCTGCATCATTTCCAAAGAAATAAGAGGTTATCGTTCCTGCCCTTGCAGAGTATTCCCATTCTGCTTCGGTGGGCAAACGGTATTTGTTGTCTCCTTCCTTTTGGTTCAATTGTTTGATAAACCGTTGCACATCCTCCCAGGAAACTCGCTCGACTGGGTGATTGTCGGCTTTAAATCTGCTGGGATTGCTGCCCATCACTTTAACCCACTGAGCCTGGGTTACTTCATATTTGGCCATATAAAAGGAGTGATTTAAGTGGACTCCATGTTTTGGCATTTCATCATGCCTTCCCTTTTCAAATCTTCTGTCTATACCCATTAAAAAGTCCCCGGAAGGAATCAGCACAAATTCCATTCCAATGCTGTTTCGATACGTTTCCTCTTGAGCATATAATAGATCGACGCACAGCAAAAGGCTGACAATCAAAATAACTTGCTTCATTCTTTCTCTCCTCAATCGGCCAGTTCCGGCCATTTTTTGTGATGACTGCATGTAATCGTGAACGCAATGATAGCCATTTTCGTTTCAGCATTAAACAGAAATCAATGGTTTTGCTGGGTGCTCCAAGTAACGATATCGATACGATATACTCATGTTGGTTCGACCAAAAGAAAGCCCCCGGCGGAATTCCTGGTCACCGGGGGCCGATGGAAGGAAGTCATGAACCGGCGAGGTTCATAAATATGATCGACATGACGCCAAAAAGCTTGAACAAAAAAGCCTGGAGCCGTCAGAAATAGAAGGTGCTGAGTCGAGACGATTGACTCCAGGCTAACTTTGGTTGTGCGGTACAAGCCCAAGGGCAACGTTACATATCAATCTATCAAATAGAAATCAACAGTTTTCAGTGGCCTGGATTTTCATGACTTCGATACTTATTTTGCGATCCCACCTATCCAATTGAAATCACATGATTTTTTGAAAGGCACTCAGGAAATCCATTTCAGCTTTGATCTTTATATGCAGGTAGCGTGATCACGAAAGTGGTGCCTTCATCGGGCCTACTGTCTACGGTGATATCGCCGCCGTGGTCCTCTATGAACCCGTAGCATACCGATAATCCGAGACCGACCCCTTTAACACTGTCTTTGGTGGTGAAAAACGCATCAAATATTCTATTCATGTCTTCGGATTTGATGCCGACTCCGGTGTCGGATACCTTGATAAGGATGTTATCCTTATTTTGCCGTGTCTTCACTGAAAAGGTTCCGCCCTCCGGCATGGCATCCCTGGCATTAGCCACCATGTTCAGGAAAACCTGCCGGAGCTGGTTGATGGATGCGTGGACTTTTTCTATATTTTCATCGAAATCGTATATGATTTTAATATCATTTTCACGGAGCTGCTTTTCATGAAGGATTAAAATTTCATCCATGATGGTGTTTACATCCACCACTTGCCTGTCCTCCTGATCGGGCTTTGAA
This sequence comes from uncultured Desulfobacteraceae bacterium, assembly GCA_964433795.1. Lineage (GTDB taxonomy): Bacteria > Desulfobacterota > Desulfobacteria > Desulfobacterales > SURF-15 > DUZK01. Next base: position 9,952 of record CAYSUA010000058.1, read on the forward strand.
AAGGAGAGCATTTTTCTGAGAAGGTCGCTCAATCTTACGGTTTCGGATAAAGCCATCTCCAGGATTTTTCTCCGCTTGCTTTGAGGCGATATTTCCGTCTTGAGCAGTTCGAGGGTATTCATTATACCGTATAGAGGATTGTTTAATTCATGGGCGACCTGGGAAGTCAGGCGTCCCATGGCCGCCAGTTTTTCCGAATTCAACAATTGCTCCTGGGTTTGTCTCAGTTTCCATTCCATCTCCAGGCGTTCTCTGAGATCAACGAAGATTCCAACCGAAGCCACCTCTTTACCTTGGGGATCGTACAGGATGGATGCGGAAAGATTGCCTTCCACGATTTCTCCGTCCTGACGCCGGTATACCATGGGATAATTGATCAGCTTGCCCTTTCCCCCGTATTCGTCGCTGCGCAGCATTTTCATGATCTTCAGGGCCATTCCTTCCACATAGATCGTTTTGATGTTCATTTTACCGATAACATCTTCTGCCCGGTATCCGAGGGTTTCTTCCGCAGCCTGGTTCCAAAAAATGATGCTTCCAGTCAGATCAGTAGCAATAATGGCATTGGGGGAGTACTGGATAATCATATTCAGAAAATCATTCGCTTCCTTCAGTTCCTTTTCCATGCGTTTGCGCTGTGTCAGATCAACATTGAGACCCTCATAGCCCAGCACGTTTCCCTGCTGATCGTAACGCACATTACCGGTGAGCAAAATGGGAATCGGGCTGCCGTCTTTCCGTTTAAACTCGACTTCATAATCCACCACCCGACCGTCCCGTTCGATCATGTTCCTGAATTTTTTTCGATCTTCCGGCCGCATGTAAAGATCATTTGATATGTCGATATTGAGGAACTCTTCCTTGCTGTCATAGCCGAGCATGTCCAGCAGCGCCTGGTTGGCATTGAGGAACTTGCCTTCCTTACTGCTGACAAAAACCCCGGTACCCATATGTTGAAACAATCGGCGATAATCTTCCTCCATCTGTTTTCGCTGGGACAGATCAACGACGATACCCTCATACCCCCAGACATCTCCCTGTTGGTCGTATCGCACATGGCTGGTGAGCATTACCGGCAGCGGGCTGCCGCCCTTTCTTTTGAAATCCACTTCATAATCGATGACCCGGCCGTCCCTTTCGATCATGGCCATAAACTTCTTCCGATCTTCCGGCCTCATGTAGAGATCGCTGTTCAGATCGATGCCCAAAAACTCCTCTTTGCTGTCGTAGCCGAGGAAGTCCAGCAGCGCCTGATTGGCATTGAGGAACTTGCCTTCTTTGCTGCTGGTGTATACGCCGCATGCTACATGCTCAAAAAGCCCCTTAAAGTCGGCCTCTGAAACCCGGAGTCTTTCTTCCCGCTCTTTTCGTATGGTAATGTCCCGGTAGATGGACAGTTTGGAAATCGTGCCGTCGGTATTTGAAAACGGGAGTTCGATTATATTGTAGGTCTTGTCCACAGGTGGGATATGGAGTTCCCGCCGGAAGGTCTCCTTCTTTTTCAATACATCATCGGCCCGGCACCACGGGCATTTTTGGCCGCTCTTGTTGATCACTTCATGGCATTTCTTGCCCACGCCCGGCCCAAAATCCTTGATCATGGCCTTGTTCATAAATTCAATGGTACAGTCTTCCCGGATGATATAGATGCCGAGTTCGATAGCCTCCAGAACGGATGTCAATCGTTGCGCGTCTTCTTTGGTCATGATTGCCTCGACTTATGGTTTGGATGGATTTAGGTGATTGAGTAACGATTCGAAACCGGCTATTCGACAGTTTCTGTGGAGAAATATACAGAAAACTATAGGGATTGGCAATGCAGTGATGACCCAGTGATGACCCAGTGATGACCCAGGGACGATTCTAAAGAGAGTTATATGCTCCGACGCCTCATTTAATTTAGATCAGAAGAGCTTTGTAATTTCATCTGCCTCAAAGCTTGGAAATGGGCATAACTCGCCGTCTTTTTCGGCGATGATTCCGGAGCCCTCTTCAATCACCTCCCCGATACGGGTCACTTGAACGCCGGCGGATTGAATCTCTTTTAAAAGTTTTTGGACGGCACTTTTCCGGCAGCAGATGAGGAGGCTTCCGGAACCGATCAATCCCAGGGGATCGATTCCCAGTAGATTCGATATTTTTTCTGTTTGGGGGTAGATGGGAATACTGTCGATATCGATTCTTATTTGATGATTTCCCGCAACACTCAATTCCTTAAGCGCCGTGGCCAAGCCGCCCTCGGTAATATCGTGCATGGCACTGACTTCCCGGGTTTGTCCGGCAATGGCGGCTTCTTTTAATATGCTGATTCGATCGAGAAAGTTTTGACAGGTCGTTATATCCGTGTCGGATATACCCAGGTCTTTTAACTTGCCGGCAAATTCTCTGGCGATGATGGCTGTTCCTTCCACTGCGACGGCTTTGGTGAGCAGCACCTGGTCACCTTGTTTCATATTTCGCTTGTCGATCAGTCGCTTTTTAGCAACGGTCCCGACCAGCATGCCGGTGATGACCGGGCGAGTGACCGCATCGGTGATTTCCGTATGGCCGCCGCATAACGTAATATTACATTTACCGCAGACCGATCGGATTTCTTCCATGGTGTGGCGGATCTCAGAAGGGGTGGTATTGCATGGAAACATGAGTGTGGTTAAAAACCACCTGGGAACAGCACCGGCGGTAGCGATATCATTGGCATTGATCAGTACGGCGTATTGACCAATGGCATCTGTGGCAAAGGTGATGGGATCCGACTTTAATACCATAACTTCTTCATCCGAAATATCCACAGCTGCGGTATCTTCTCCGACTCCCGGATGAATGAGAACAGAGGGATCTTCAAAAGGCAAATCGTCAAAAAACTGGTCCAGCAGATCGTTGGGAAATTTGCCGGCCGGCAAAGGGATGCCCATTCGAACGATGTCTATGAGTTCTGTGAGGCCGGTGATGGTGAAATTCGATTCGATCTTATCAGGAATCTCTCGCTCTTTCTGATCCAGGAAAACCGTGACCGCTCCTGCATTATTACCCGCCTGGATATCAAAGATAAAATCACCCACCACCAGAACCTCTGATGTGTCTACACTGAAACACTGAGCCGCATATTCGATGGATTCCGGGTCCGGTTTGAGTTTGACCGGTTCATCGCGGGTGAGAACCAGATCGAAATCGGTTGCCTTTAAAGTCTTGAAGTTAGCAAAGGCTCTTTCCAGGGCAGGACGGTTGTTTCGGGTGATGATCCCCATCAACAGGTTTTGTGATCGAATGTACGATATGACTTCATCGATGCCTTCGTTTGGCTCGGCGATTTCAGCACCCGCCATTTCAAAATGATGCAATTGATCGAATGCACCATTTCGTTGATCAGGATCGGTGAGATTTTCAATATATTCCAGAGTCGGCTGATCCACCGGGCATCCCAGAGATTTTTTAAAACTGGGGAAATCCAACGTTCCCGGTTTGGTCAGGGTGCCGTCAAAATCAAAAATGACCGCTTTAATCAGAAAGGGTTTGTAACTCATAGCGTCATCGCTATCAAGGGGTGAACATATCCTGTTCGAAATTCAAGGTGGCAAAGTGGTCTTCCACTGTTTCTTCCCGTCGGATCAGCTCAACGGTTCCATCGGTTCGAAGCAGCAATTCTTTCGGACGCAGCCTGCCGTTATAGTTAAATCCCATTGAGTGCCCATGGGCTCCGGTATCATGGATTACGAGAATATCCCCTTCGATTATTTCCGGCAGCAATCGCTGGATAGCAAATTTGTCATTGTTCTCACATAACGAACCGACAATATCTACCGGTGATACAGGAGAATTCCCATCTTTACCCAACACGTCAATATGATGATATGCACCGTAAATAGCAGGGCGCATCAGGGATGACATGCAGGCATCCACACCGATATAATTCCGATAGGTATCTTTATGGTTGATTGCTTTCACCACAAGCGCACCATGGGGACCGGCAATGTACCGGCCGCTCTCGAGAAGGAGTTTTGGCTCGTAACCCTGTTTTCCTTTAAAC
>CAYSUA010000058.1:13993-16629 GCA_964433795.1 uncultured Desulfobacteraceae bacterium
TCTTCGGTGATCACCTCTGCCATAGTAGCAACACTCAGCGGGTTGTCTTCCGGTTTATAGGGTATCCCCAGCCCGCCTCCGATATTGATGAAGTCGATGGAAATATCAAGCTCTTGATAGATTTTTTCGACCTGTTCCATCAGCATTTGAGCGGTTTGCACCATGTACTCATAATTCAATTCATTTGACACCAGCATGGTGTGAAGGCCGAATCGTTTTGCGCCGCGTTTTTGGGCTGATTCATAAGCATCGATCAACTGGTCATGACTGACACCGTATTTGGACTCCACCGGGTTGCCGATAATGTCGTTGCCGGTGCGGCGGGGCCCGGGATTATATCGAAAGCAGATGAGCTCCGGCATCTCCGGGACTTTAGGCACCAGGCTGATATCATCCAAATTCAAAATGCAGCCGCCGTCTGCTGCTGCCGCAAGAAACTCCGCATGGCTGGTGTTGTTTGAGGTGAACATGATGTCTTCACTTCGGGCACCGATTTGTCGGCTCAAAAGCAGTTCCGGTATCGAGCTGCAATCGAACCCGAAACCCATGTCCTTCATGATTTCGAGAATGCGGGGATTCGGAAGCGCTTTTACTGCAAAATATTCACGAAAAGATTCCGTCTTTGAAAACGCATCGATAAGATACTGGCCGGTATCCCGAAGGCCGGTTTCATCATATATATGGAAAGGCGTTCCATAGTGATCTGCGATAGCTTCCAAATTAGAGAAGAGGCGTGATGTAAAAGCATCGGACATAGGCATAGGTCGTTTTCCTCGTTTTTCGAATTAAATATGCTGATTCCTGCGTAAGCAGTTGTTTTAAAAAAGAAACCCATAAAAACAAACACATGTTCCTAACATGGGTTCAAAAAAATTCCAAGAAAATCTTTAAGCGAAATCTGCACCCTATATAACTTGATAGTATAGAAATTTCCTTTTAAGGACAGCTCCTTTTCTTTTTCCCACATCGGCAAAAGAAAAATGGATAACCGTCTGTGTATGTCTGTGTGGGTCTGTGGCTAATTTAATTGTAGCATTTTTTGTTTGAATTGAAAAAAAATGACAAATGACATAAAGTTTAAGTTAGCGCTTGAATGCGAATTGGAATTAGAGAAAGGTGAAAGTTCATGAAAGACCGCTCAGATAAGATGGATAAGGAAATCCAGGAGCTTTTAATCAAACACGCCAAGGAAGCATACGGAGAAGCTGTTTTTGAAAGAATGACCAATCCCAGGTATATGGGGATTATTATCGATGCAGACGCTTTTGGGCAGGTGAAGGGTTCCTGTGGGGATACGGTGGTTATATATTTGAAGTTTGAAGATGGCCGAGTTAAAAATGCAGCGTTTCAGACCAACGGATGCGGGGCGACGATTGCCTGCGGATCATATGCCGCGGAATTGGTGAGAGGGAAAGCACCCGAAGATATTCCGGATATCACCGGCGATTTCATATTGGATTATTGTGGGGGGTTGCCTGAAGAAAATGAGCATTGCGCCATATTAGCAGCGGATGCGTTACATGAAGCGGCCAAAAAGTACCTGTCAAAGCAGGCATCCAAAAATACTGCGGCTTTTCTGGAAAAGGAAGAAGGATTAAAACAATAATAACTTAAATGCAATGAGGATGAGGATGCCACCGCCGAGAATTTCCATTCCATGAGCAAACCGACTGGACAGCCTGTTCCCAAGCTTCATTGCCAACCAAGTCATTCCTCCGGCAGTAATTCCGATACATATAGCGGCAAAAAGGAGTCCCTGGCCCATCACTCCGAGGCTTAAACCGACGCCCAGGGCATCGATGCTGGTAGCCAACGACAGCATGACGAGGCTCAAGCCTTTTGTCGGATCCGGACATTCGGTTTTCTCTTTTTCGGGAGATATACCATCGAGGATCATTTTACCGCCGATGATAAACAACAGCCCAAAGGCGATCCAGGGGCACCATTTATCGGCCCAGACGATCAGGTTCTGCCCCATGTACCATCCTACCAGCGGCATCATGAACTGAAACAGTCCAAAATGAAACGCCAGGCGGAAGATCTGACGGGGAGCACAGAACCGAACACCGGTTCCGAACCCCACAGCAAACGCGTCACAGCCGAGTGCTACGGCCACCATTCCTATTTCCCATATATGCAAAACCATCGTTAATTCAGTATTCGTTTTTCCAAATGATTAAGGTTGCCTAAAATATATACAATTTACACCAGGGTCAATAATGAAAAAACGGGGTCAGACCGTCACGGCCTGACCCCGATGGGGCTTACTTGCGGCTTTGGTCAATCGCGCCATCACATGGGGAAGGTCTGAATCACTCCACCTCGACGATGACTTCGATTTCAACGGTGATGTTTCCTGGAAGAGCTCCCATTCCAACGGCCGATCTGGCATGGCGTCCTTTGTCTCCAAACACTTCCACAAAAAGGTCAGAGCATCCGTTGATGACCTTCGGATGGTCGATGAAGTCCGGTGCTGAATTAACCATGCCCAACACCTTTACGATTCGGTTAACTCTATCGAGACTTCCGAGTTCATTCTCCACAACCGCCAACAGGGTTATTCCTACCGACCGGGCGTCCTGATACCCCTGCTCCAACGTTACATCGCTTCCCAATTTGCCGGTTGAAACTCCTCC
>CAYSUA010000059.1:0-16589 GCA_964433795.1 uncultured Desulfobacteraceae bacterium
TTAACGTGATGTTTTGTTTATCTCGGTGCCCTGTTCGGTGTTATGCACCCTTATGTGCGAGTTTCACACGCCCCTGAAGCGGGTTATCTTCAAAGCCGATTGTATCTACTTGGGCTTTCTGGATATCAAGATCAGTTTATTCTCGCCGATGCAACCGCCGGATTCGAAACAATTCTTTAAAAATAAACAGCATCTTATCCAGATTGTCATAAACGATTCTCGAATTTTCCACATGATGCCACTGAACCGGAAATTCCTCCACCTGCAAGTGATGCCGTTTGGCCAGATAAAGAATTTCAGGATCAAAAATAACGCTGTGGAGTTTCTGGTCCTGAAATACGGTTTTTGCCGAAACGGCTTTGAATAATTTGAATCCGCATTGGGTGTCTTTGAATGATATACCGAGGTAGCGATTTTGAATAAATGTGTATATCTTTGCGGACATTTCACGAAAAATATTTTGGTGTGCGATAACTTCCGAATCGGATAAAACGCGGGAACCGATGGCGATATCCGCCCCTTCTTGAATGAGCGCCGTGCCATGTTCAACATATTCAATGGGAACCGCGTAATCGGCATCCATAAACATCAGTATATCACCGCTACCCCGCATCATGCCGTATCGAACAGCATAACCTTTTCCCCGATTCGGTTGATACTCCAACACACGCAGTGACACCCGGCCTTTGGGATGAAAGCCGGTTTCCACAACGGTTTTGGTATTATCGGTACTGCCGTCGCTGACAACGATAATTTCACTCTCGTAATTCTGCCTATTCAAATATGAAACGGTATTTTCGATCGTCCGGACGATACGATCGTCTTCGTTATATGCAGGGATGATAACCGAAAGCAGCATGAATACGGATAACCTCGGCCATTCAAGGTCGTCGGGCAAATTTGAGTTCAAGAAAGCGGATAGCCCGATCGGTGGGCCATGTAAGGATAAGACCGCACAGGGTGCCCGCCATGGCGCCCGCAAGCACATCAAACGGAAAATGGACCCCGAGATATACCCTGGAATATCCCACGATACAGGCAATCAGGTAAAAAAAGGGCCACAACTTACGAAGATAGAAGCTTAGGAAAAATGCTGCGGCAAATATGTTCGTGGCATGGGAAGAGGGTAACGACAGGGACTGTCCCCGGATCGTTTCCTTCAATTCAGGGGTAATATGCCACCGTTCAGAAATCGGTTTTTGCCTCTCCATCCGCTCATATTTGTGCACATTGGACAAAGAGTGGTAGGGTCTCGGCCGGCCGAACGTCGGCTTCAGAAGGTCGGAACTGACCCATTCAGAAAAACAGATAAGCAAAATAATAAACACCGCCAGGGTCCGGTATCGGATGTTCTGCCGGAGGATCAATACGGCCAAGCCCGCGGCTATGGGAAAATAAAAATTTTTAACGTTCGACATAAATGGCATGAAGACATCAAAGACAGCATTTTGACCCGTCCGATTAATGAGATAAAACAGGTTGATATCGATATTTTCTAACATGGTCATCATGCAAATAAGTCCGCCGCGCCCCGCCCATTTCCGTTGAGAAACTGCATCTGATACAATTTGCAATATTCCCCCTCGCAGGACAAGAGTTCCTCGTGGGTCCCCTCTTCAACGATCTTTCCATCTACGACCACGATGATTCGATCGGCATAGCCGATGGTGGACAACCGATGAGCGATGACAAACGTGGTGCGCCCCTGCATAAGGTTTTCCAAAGCCTTCTGCACCAGAAGCTCAGATTCGGCGTCAAGAGACGAGGTGGCTTCATCCAGTATCAGAATAGGGGCATCCTTCAACAAAGCGCGGGCGATACATATTCTCTGCTTTTCTCCCCCGGAAAGGCGATTCCCCAATTCTCCGATATTCGTATCAAACCCATTTGGAAAATTTGTGATAAAATCGTATGCATACGCGGCTTTTGCGGCTTGCAGAATATCGTCTTCCGATGCATCGCGTTTCCCGTAAGCAATGTTGTTCCGCACGGTATCGTTAAATAAAATCGGATCCTGGGTAACGATGGCAATCTGTTTCCTGAGAGATTTAATGGAAACATTTCTGATATCCGTACCATCGATAAGAATTGCGCCCTTTTCCACGTCGTAAAATCGAGGGATTAAATTCACAAGGGTGGTTTTTCCCCCCCCACTCATCCCTACGACGGCCAGAATCTCCCCGGGCGCCACGTCGACATCGATATCCTTTAGTACCATTGTCGAATCATATGAGAAGGACACGTTTTGAAACGTCACCTGGTGGGGTTTTAAGGGTATGTTAATCGAATCGGGAATTTCGACAATATCCGATTTCCGCTCGATGATGTCAAACACGCGGTCAGCGGCAGCCAAACCTTCCTGGATAGTGGCATTAATTCGGCTCAGTTTTTTTATCGGATCGTACAACATGAGAACCGCTCCGATGAAAGCAAAGAAGCTGCCGGGGGTGGCGGTACCGGAAATCACCCGATACCCCCCGTATCCGATGGTAAACGCCACACCCACTCCACCCAAAAACTCCATAATCGGTGAGGTGAGCGATTTGGCGATCACTGTCTTCATTTCAAACTTAAACAGATTTTCTGTTCTTTCAAAAAATCGACTCTTTTCGTAAGATTCCATACCAAATGCTTTTACGATTTTCTGCCCGGCAATGGTCTCATGGAGAAACGAACTGAGATCGGCCATGGCCTCTTGAGATCCTGTTGAGACGCGGCGGACCCGCCGTCCGAACTCCACCACAGGATAAAAAGCAAGCGGCAACACGATGAAGGCTCCCAAAGCCAACTTCCAGTCCAGGTAGAGGATGACACAAGTCAGCCCGATAATGGTCAAACTGTCGCGCATCAGTCCGGTTACCGCAGTGGATACCATATTCCGGATAATATTTACGTCATTGGTAATTCGGGACATGAGGGTGCCGGTTCTCTCTTCATAAAAAAATGAAAAGGGAAGATCCTGAATATGGACATAAAGGCTGTCTCGGAGCTTCTTGATTATGCGCTGGCCCACATAGTTCATAAAGAATTCCTGGCCGTAATACCCCAAACCCCTTATTAAAAATAAGGCCACCACCACAATGGGAATGAGTTTCAGCTTCAATAAGTCTTGTTTTACAAATACTTCATCGATGACCGGTTTCATCAGCCATGCGCTGCCGGCAGTAGAGGCGGCAACAGCCCCGGAACAGATCATACCGAAGAACAGGCGAAGTTTATTCTCTTTGATCAGTTCAAAAAGCTGGTGATAACGTTCTTTAATAAATTTGACCGGTAGAAGATTAATCATAACGTTTTACCCGACCGAATAAACTGGGAAATTTGCAATACCCAGCATTCCGGTTATTATTTTTTTAAAGCTCAATACATCAGATTGAAACAAATCACAATCAACAACTGAATTCAGGACTCCTTCTCAATGTAAACGTTAAGAATAATCCCTCATGTTTTGCATCCTTAACATACAGGAATGGTGCATCTAATGGATGCCGGACGGGATTCTTAAGATATGAATCTTGGATATTCTTTTAATCGATCTGGTGGCCGAAGTGGCTGTCAGCCTCTTGGGTGATTCGACACAATTCCTCTTCTAATTGTGCCGTATAAAGCGCCTCTTGCTCCTTGTCGGCATTTTCCGACACATATACCGGACGACCGTAAATCATCCGGCAGGTTGTAAACGGATATGGAAGGATGAAACGATCCCAGCTGTTGAACACCTTGATTCGTCTGGCACTGTAAGTTACGGGAACGATGGGAAGACCCGCTTTTCTGGCCATCATCACCACACCGGGTTGCACCTTAAACCGAGGCCCCTGGGGACCATCCGGAATCACCACCCCCGGACGTCCGTCTCTCAGATATTGAATCAACCGGGTCAGTGCCCGGCGGCCGCCTCTTGTGGTGGAACCGCGGATCGGCAGGTGGCCTTGTTTTTCGATAATCCGTGCTACGTATTCGCCATCGTCGGACGCGCTCACCAGGATGGCTGCCCCCCAATTCTTGTACATATAGGAAACCAGCAGTATACGCGAATGCCAAAACGCGGCAATGACTCTTTTTGTTTCTTCCAGACACCGGACCTCCTCGGACTCATGGGTTTCAATCCGAGTGGTCAGAAAAAGCAAATCAACCGCAATTTTCCCGATAATCCCGATCAATCTCCATTTGATTTCGGTTAAGATCCCTTTCAATCCAAACTCCATGTCCTAACGGTCCATCATTTTCAAAGCGATATCCGCCGTGCGCTCTGCAGCTCCGGGACCACCGAGTCTATTCCTAATTTCGAGTAATTCTCTCTTTAATGCCTTCATACCGGCCTTGTCTTGAACCATATGGTAAACGGTGTCGGCTATTTTCTGGGATGTGGCGTCGTCCTGGATCAATTCAGGTGCCAACTCCTTTCCGGCAATCAGATTGACGAGGCCGATAAAATTGATCCCTTTTATCAAGGTTCTCCCCACCCAAGCAGTAATGGGAGAAACTTTGTACATGATAACCATGGGTACGCAACAGAGTGCCGCTTCCAAAGTAACGGTACCCGAGCAAACCACGGCGAATCCACACTGACGAAAAACATTTTCAACACCATCTGAAATCAGTTGGTAATCAATACCGGCAGCATGCTTCCGAAGCTTCTCATCAAACACATCTCTATTCACCGAAGGGGCCACGGATATAGCAAAACGAACGCTTTGCAATCGTCGGTTTAGAATTTGAGCTGCATCCAGCATTTCCGGTAAATGGCGCTCAATCTCTCGATCCCTGGAACCCGGCAGCAAACCGATGGTTCGATTGTTTTCCGTTTCATCAGCCGAGGAGGAATCGATTAAACACTCATAGGTATCTAACAGCGGATGCCCCACATAACTCACGGGTATACCATGCTGTTTGAAAAAATCCTCCTCAAACGGAAGGATAACCGCCATATGGTCGATCCGCCTGCGGATCTTTTTGACCCGGCCCTGTCGCCACGCCCAAACCTGAGGGCTGATATAATAGAGTATTTTAACACCGTACCTTTTGGCAATGGCTGAAAAAGGAAGGTTAAACCCGGGAAAATCGATCAGAATGAGCAAGTCAGGATTTAAGGATCGAATGATGCTTCTCGCCCGACGCATACCGCCAAAGAAATGATGAAGTTTAGAAAAGATTTCAGTGACACCGATTACGGAAAGAGCGGATGTATCCAAAAGCAAGCGTACCCCGGCAGCTTTAAGTGCTTGGCCGCCAATACCACAAAAAAAGAGGTCGCCGTTCTTTTCCCGCATGGCCTGAACAAGCTTTGCTCCGTGATGGTCGCCGGAGGTATCCCCGGCAATTACCATTACGCATTTCTGTTCACCCTTGATATTCATAACACTAGGAGTGTAGAAACCGATCGCTGCTGCTTTGAATCTGCTCCATGATACTCAACGCGACCTTTAAAGCATCGCGGCCATTCTGGCCCGTCACTTCCGGCACCTCCCGCTTTGAAACAGCTTGGACAAATGATAAGAGCTCATTTTCCAATGCATCACCCTTGGTAAAGCAGAGCTGTTTGATATCCATTCCGGGTATCAATCCGCTCTGTTGCGTGCCATCCTGGCTGATAATGGTGATCTCATGGTTCGCGAAATCAACGGCAATGTATGCATCCTTTTGGAACAGTCTTATTTTTCGCTCTTTTCGGGTTGAAATTCGACTGGCCGTTACATTGGCGACACAACCGCTTTCAAACTCCAACCTCGCATTTGCAATATCGACATGATCGGAAACCACCGGAATTCCGGCGGCATGAATGGTTTTCACTTCCGATTGAACGAAATTGAGGATAATATCGATATCATGAATCATCAGATCCAGCACCACGGAAACATCGGTGCCTCTCGGCTGGTACATGCTCAATCGGTGGGACTCAATGAACATCGGTTTTTTAAGATAATCCCGAAGAGACACAACCGCAGGATTGAATCGTTCCAGATGTCCCACCTGTATGATGAGCCCTCTCGATTCGGCATATTGAATCAACTCATCCGCTTCTTTAAGTGTGGTGGTCATCGGTTTTTCGATCATCACATCGACATCGGTTTCAAGAAAATCCCGGCTGATGCGATAATGGTTTACAGTCGGTACGACGATGCTGACGGCATCCACTTTTCCGAATAGGTTTTTATGATCGAAAAAAGCCGATGTCGAACACCTCTCTGCAGTGGATCGGGCTCTGGTTTGGTCAATATCAACCACCCCGACCAGATCGACATCCGCCATATTGGCGTACTTTTCTGCATGATAGGTGCCGAGATATCCGACACCGATGACTCCGACACGAATTTTTTTCATTTCACCCTATATCTTTTTTAATTAACCTGGTTATCTACAAAAGCCAAGTGACTTATTAAGATAGGCTTTGGAGATGAGCCGATTCGGGGGTGTGTGACTGTCTGAGTGCGAAGCGGGTTATCTTCAAAGCCGGTCTATTTCGACTACCGTTTGTCGGCATCGCTCCGGGCAACAATGGTCACCCCCATCCGGTCGGCTATATTCACCATCTCTTCGCGATCGAAAACAACTGCCTTGCCCGCCTCAACGGCCAATACCTTGGCGCCGACTTCCGACATGGTTTGAATGGTTTGTGCCCCGATGGCCGGCATATCAAACCGTAAATCCTGATTGGGTTTAGACACCTTTACCACTACGGCTCCACCATTTCCCAGTTTCCCTCCCCGGCGAATGGTTGCATCGGTCCCGTCAACGGCCTCCACAGCCAGAACGGACCCGTCTCCCACAACGATGCACTGGCCGATATCGAGGCGTCCGATCTCCTTGGCCATTTGCCAGCCGAATTCAATATGCTGCTCTTCGGTTTTGGTCGGTTTCCGTTTGGTCCAGCATCCCTCTGGGGCAAGCAGCTCCGGGAGTAGAAACGTGGATGCCAATATCTCGATCCCCTCTTTTTCCAGCACATCGGCACACGCACGCAACATCCGGTCGTCTTGGGAATTCTTCAGCGCGCCGATCAGGGAGAGGATCTTTAGGTCCGGTTTAATATCCCGAAACATACGTGTCTTCTCAATGGCGCCCATCATGACGGCTTGATTCACATTGTTCTTTTTAAAAAACCGTATCAACTTGCCCACTTGCCCTAAGTGGAGCCATTTGATACCGTCTACCAGATTCTCGAGCTCCGGGTTAGTCTCCTTTATGTGAGCAACGGCGTATACGCGATATCCCCTCGCTTTGGCCTTTCTCGAAAAAAGTAAGGGGAACTGGCCGCTCCCCGATATCAGTCCAACCCGCATATGATCAAAACTCTCTCTTCTATCGTGTAACCCCTCGCTGGGATGAAGTAATAAACTCGGTAAAATTGACCACTTCCGGAATCTGATCCACTTCCGCCCGGACCCGGGCCACGGCCTCGGCCTGAGTGAGTCCGATTCGGAACACCAGTCGATAGGTTTTCTTGAGCATGGATATGGTGTTGTTAGAAAACCCATGGCGCTTCAGGCCGACAGAATTCAAACCATGAAGTACGCTTTTGTTGCCTGCTGCCATGACATAAGGCGGAATATCCTTGGGTACGGCGGAAGCCCCACCGATAAACGCGTATTCACCTACCCGGACGAATTGATGGATCGCTACAAATGCGCCAACGGTAGCATAATCACCGATGGCGATATGCCCCGCCAGAGTGGCATTGTTTGCCATAATGACCTGCCGTCCGATTCGGCAATCGTGGGCGACATGCGCGTATGCCATTAAGAAACAGGCTTCACCGATTTCCGTTAATCCGCCGCCAAAACCGGTTCCCCGATGTATGGTAACGAATTCCCGAACCGTAGTACCGCGGCTGATTTTCACATAGGTTTTCTCCCCTTCAAATTTGAAAGATTGAGGTACAGCGCCGATGGCGGCGTACTGAAAAATCCGGCAATCCGGACCGATGGTAACATAAGGTTCGATGACCACATGGGACCCGATGGTGGTTCCGGAGCCGATAACCACATCCCCGTTGACGATGGTATAGGGACCGATTTCAACATCGGATGCGATTTCGGCTTTTGGGTCGATAATGGCTGTGGGATGGATCATGAATTTGCTCCAAAACTTGCCATAAGCTCTGCTTCTGCCGCCAAATTCCCTTCTACCGTAGCTTTTCCGGCCATTTTGACAACCCGGGAACGGATTTTTAAGAATTCAATTTCAAAAACGATCTGATCCCCAGGGATCACCGGCCGTCTGAATCGAACCTTATCCATGCCCGTAAAATAAATGATACTTCCCGGCTTCTCCTCGGATTGAGACAAAAAGGCCAGGATGCCCCCGATCTGCGCCATGGCTTCAACGATCAACACTCCCGGCATAATGGGATAGTCGGGGAAATGTCCCTGAAAAAAATGTTCGTTGACGGTAACGTTCTTTATCCCGACAATTCTCTCTTTCGGCTCAAAACTTAACACACGATCCACTAAAAGAAATGGATACCGGTGGGGTAAGTATTCCATGATCTTCGGGATATCCAAAGGTAGGTCCATAGTTTACTCCTTGTCATAATAGAGGGGCATATCCAGGGGCTGATTCCTTAAGATTGGGCGCCTTCATCTGAAAGTCCCTCAACCGTTTTCAATCTCTTTTCTAACTTATTCAACTGTTTCTTTATCTCGGGCAGTTCCAAAAACACCTTGATGACCCGAAAATAACGGTTGGCCGGTGTTGCAGGCTCCCCCACGACCGTTTCCCCTGCGGGGACGTCCTTGACGACCCCGCATCGCGGGCCGATAATGGCGCCTTCTCCGAGGTTGAGATGCCCCGCGATACCGGCCTGGCCGGCTATGGTGACATGGTTTCCGATCTCCACACTGCCGGATATACCCACCTGGGCAACCAGGATACTGTGCTCTCCCACCGTGACGTTATGAGCGATCTGGATAAGGTTATCCGTTTTAACGCCTTTCTGAATCCACGTTCTACCGAATGTGGCTCGATCGATGGCATTCAACGCTCCAATTTCCACGTCATCGTCAATCTGAACGATGCCGAGTTGCGGAATCTTATGGTGCCGTTCACCATCCGGAGTAAACCCGACACCGTCACTTCCGATTACGCTACCCGCATGTATCGTTACGCGGTTTCCGATCCCACACCGTTCAAGTACGGTGACATTCGGAAAAATCTCCACATCATCCCCGATGGTGACATGGTTTCCGATAAACACATGGGGGTGGAGTTTAACTCGATCTCCCATGGTTACGTTATCTTCAATCACTGCAAACGGGGAGATCAAGACTTGATCACCGCATGTGAAATTCTCGCCGATACAGGCATTGGGGTGGATCGCGGGCGGTTTAACCGTTTTTGGATGAAACGCTTCCATAACTTTGGCAAACGCCACCGGAGGGTTATCAACTTTAATGAGTCGTTTCTCAGGGTGTTGAAAATCTCGAGGAACGATAACGACTCCGGCTTCTGTTTCTTCGATCCGTTTTAGAAATTTCGATCCGGCTGCAAAAGTGATATCCGCTGAAGACGCATGCTCAAAGGGGGCTACGCCCCGTATCGTAACGGATCCGTCCCCTTGAATGTCTCCACCCACAAGTTCAGCAATTTTGGCAATGGTAAGTTCCATCCGGTTGCACCTACGGCTCCTCATAAATAGTCCGGCATTCGGGGAGTTTTCTTTTGAATGCACCGCTAGGGTTTCTTTTGACCTGACGTTTTGGCAGAAAACGTTTTGTTGTAGTTTTGTATAAATGCATCGGTTACGTCCACGGAAGTGGGGATGTAAATAACTTCCCCGGTCTTTTTTTCCACTATCATCAAGTACCCGCCGGACTTCCCCATTTCATTTATGATTTTTATCACATCCTTTCGGATCCGCTGAACCAGTCGATTTTCAAATGCCTTGAATTCTCTTGTATATCTCTTTTGCATGACTTTCAGGTCGTTGATCTGGATTCGGATCTCGCGCTGTTTCTCATCGCGCATTTCCTTGCTCATCACCAGAGATTCTTTCTCTATCTGTTTTTTCCTTCCTTCAATACCGGCGCCCTTTTTGGCCAGTTCAGATTCCATCTGTTTGCCCTTTTTGCTGATTTCAGCTTGAGCATATTTTCCCGCGCTGGAATTTTCCAATACCTTCTGAAAATCAACAACACCGATTTTTGCAACATCTGCTGCTTCGGCAAAAGAGACGAAGAAGAGCAGACCCAAAAAAATTATAGGAAAAACCTTCATTCCGACTTTCATGTTATCCCCCTTTTATCCTGTTATATGTCCAAACCGCTTATCATATTCTATTGGGTTAATGAAGCGCCCCGCAGCTTGCGGCGTGGTTTCAAATCTAAAACATGGCGCCGCCGATGGAAAACGCGAACTTGCTTTTATCTTCTCCCTCCCTCGGATCGATGACAAAACCTTGTTCAAGCCGGAAAGGACCGATGGGAGAATTCCACCGGACCCCCCATCCCACACTTTGGCGAAGATCGCCGATATCGAGTTCCTCATCATCCCTGTAAACATCGCCGGTATCAAAAAAAACAACACCCCGGAGCCCGGCCTTTTTTATCAATGGGAATATGTATTCAAGGTTGAGCTGGACCATTTTCTCACCGCCGATTTTTTTGCCCTCTTGGTCAAAAGCGCTCACATCTTGATAGTCAAAACCGCGCAAAGAATTCAATCCCCCCAAATAAAACTTATCGTAGTCCGGCAGGATCATGCCCTCGGTTTCACGTGCCCACCCGACCCTTCCATGAATATGTGCAACGGTCTCCCAAAACAATGGGTAATACCATCCGGTATCGCCCACAAGTTTTATGTAACCGATATCTCCGCCCAAGCCGGCATACTCCGCATAGGCGCTGTGCTGGGATCCCTCACTGGGCATAAACATCTTATCTCTTGAATCCCAGTGAAGTTTTCCGGCGATTGAACTTCTGATATTCGTGCCCTCAAGTTCCTTTATGGTATCCGACGCATCCGAGGTGATATCCCGAATATCGGCATCCTCAAATTCATAAATGGCTGTGGCTCTGGTGTAACTGAAAACCGGATAACCGAATCTCAACCCGAAACCGAAACTGTCCTTTTCATAGGTATCAAAATCCTTTATCCAGTCATAAATGTTTGCCGTACCGGAAAGAGGCATATCAAACATCCACGGCTCGGTAAAACTTAAGGTAAATCGATTGGACACTTCCCCGATATCGGCTTTCAGAGCCAGCGTTTGTCCCCGTCCAAACAGATTCCGCTGGGTAACGGAACCGGAAATAAATGCGCCTTCGGCCCCGCTGTAACCGCCACCAAATGTAAATGAACCGGTCGGTTTCTCCTTTACATCGATTTTTAAAATCATGGAATCATCGGTGCTTCCTTTGGTGGTGTTGATTTTTACATCTTCAAAATAGTTTAATCGATGCAGACTCCGAACCCCCTGCTTCAACAGTCGACCGCTGTAAATATCCTGTTCGTATACCTTCAACTGGCGGCGAATCACCTTATCCCTGGTTCGGGTGTTGCCGGAAATAATGATTCTTTCAAAATGGACCTGTTTCCCCTTATTGGCTTCGAACACGATATGAACCACCAGCTTTTCATAATCCATATTAATCAGGGGTGCGATATCAGCGTAGGCGTATCCCTCATCCGCATAAATGTCGGTCAATCCCAACACATCGGATCGGAGGGTTTCACGATTGTAGTATTCTTCATCGTTAATTTTAAGATTTCCGAGAAGTTCGGCTTTACTTAAAACCAAATCTCCTTTTATATCTATTGTTCCGACTTTAAACCGTGGTCCTTCATCTATTTTAATGGTGATATAGATCCAGTTTTCTTTAAATTCAATTTGGGGATCTCCCACCTTTGCCTGGATATACCCGCTGTTCTGGTAGTGAGCTGTCAGTTTGGAAACATCCTGGGTAAGATTTTCTTTGTTGAGATCACCTGAATCAGTAATCCAGGAAAGGAACCCCTTTTCGGAGGTTTTCATGATGCCCTTCAGTTTTTTATCCGAGTATGCCTCGTTGCCGGCAAAGGCAATGTTTTTGATCTGAACCTTTCCACCTTCGTTGACGGTGAAATCCAAATCGCCTTGATTGTTCTTCTGCTCCTTGATTTCAAAGGTTACCTGAACGTTGTGGTAATTCTTGTCCTTGTATAATTCTTCAATAATCTTGGCATTATTCTGCAATTGAAAGATGTTGAGAATGGAGCCGGTCCGAATGGTAAGCGCTTCCAGTATCTCTTCATCCTTAATAGCCTTGTTCTTCTTGATTCGAATGTAACGAATCGTTGATTTCTCCTTAACCTTGAAGATGATAATCTTTCCTTCCGGGCTGTCTTCTGTTTCAATCCGTATATCTTCAAAATACCCCATGGCATAGATCGACTTTAGATCCTTTGTTAATTCTTTTGCTTGGAAAACCGACCCGGGTTCGGTTTTGATCCGCCCTCTGATGGCATCGGCCTCTATCCGTTGATTTCCGGAAATCGAAACCTTGGCCACCACCTCTTGCTTGAACAACTTCCTTTCGAGGCTGCGGGAAAGTTCTCTGACCTTTTTCACCAGGTTCGCCATTCCCTCGCCTTCAAGAAAAAAGACCAGAGGATCCCCTTCCCGGTATGACTCCAGCATCTTGGCGTCTAAGCTAAATCTCTTGCCGATTCGTGTCATGCTTCCCCAAATCATATAATCAACGCCGAATTGCACACCCGTACGCCGAATGTCGGCGATTCCCTTCAGCTTATCCCTCCACGCAAGATCCGCCGTAACAGGAGGATTGAGAATCACAGCCCCCTCGCTTTTCAATTGGTTGCCGATGAGCTTCGGAATTTCGGTTTTCAGATACGTGAGGTCCTCAAGAGAATGAACATCGAAAGGCAATACCATCACTTGAATATCCTGCGCGAGAATCGTCATGCTCTGCATCACAAGCAGTATAACGGAAAGTGCCATTAAAATGCGTTTGGTCATGAGTAACTCCTCAACCGGTATCAACGAGGTTGCCGTCGACAAGGGTTACACGCCGACTCATAAAAGCTGCAAGATCCATATTATGGGTTACCACGATTAAAGTCATCTGCAATTCTCGATTCAACTCAAGCAACAATTCATGTATTTTTTCGCTGTTCCGCTTATCCAGATTGCCGGTCGGTTCATCGGCGAGCAAAACCAAAGGCTTCAGTACCAAAGCCCTTGACAGCTCCGACACTCGATGTTTTAGTCTGTCTTTCAGACCCACCCGCGTGAGGATTTCTTCCGCGCCGGCAGTTGCAATGTCCTTCTGCTTGCCTCTGATCAGGGCGGGCATCATCGTGTTTTCTATAGCAGAAAACTCAGGAAGAAGATAATGAAACTGAAAAACAAACCCCACGCTTTCGTTTCGAAACGTCGCAAGCCTGCGATCATCATACAGAAAGACATCTTCTCCTTGATAATAAAGGCTGCCGCTATCCGGTCGATCCAAAGCGCCCAGAATATTTAAAAGCGTCGATTTTCCGATGCCGGAAGCACCGACAACAGCCAGTGTATCTCCTTTAGAAATATCAATTTCCACCCACTTCAATATTTCGATTAAAGAACCGGAGCCACTATGATTGTAGCTCTTTGAAATTCCTCGAGCAGAAATTAGAGCCAATGACCGTTGATTTTCATCGTGTGTCATATTGCCACATCATATCCGATCACATTTAGCCGTATCGGATGGCGTCCACCGGATTGAGCTTTGCTGCCTGCCGAGCAGGATACAGGGTGGCTAGAAAACAAATCAATAGGGTGGCCGACACAATCAGGACCACATCCATTATCTCCAGGCGTACCGGCAGCGTAGAGGTAAAGTAGTAAATGTCTCCGGTCAGTTCAACGATCTTGTAATGCTTCAACAACGTGCACAACACAGACCCGAAAATAACCCCCAAGACTGTTCCCAGTGCTCCGATGACCATGCCTTTGTATACGAAAATTTTACGCACACTCTTGTTTGTAGCCCCCATGGCTTTTAGGATAGCGATATCCCGGGTCTTTTCCATAACCATCATGATGAGGGAACTGGCAATATTAAAGGCGGCAACCAGCACTATGAGGGTTAAAATAACGAACATTACCGTTTTTTCCAGCTTCAGCGCGGTAAAAAGATTCTTATTCATTTGCATCCAGTCTCTTGTCCAATAAGGGAAACCCAAATGGGCTCTTATCTTATCCGAAATCTTTCCCGCTTTATAGACATCCCTTACACGAACCTCGAGACCGGTAATTGCCCCCGGCATCCGTAATATCTGCTGTGCATTCCTGATATGGATATAGGCGAATGATCCGTCAAATTCATACATTCCGGACTCGAAAAAACCGGACACCTTAAATCGCTTCATGGCCGGAATGTGTCCAATGGGCGACATCATACCCCGTGGCGATATGAGATACACCGGATCTCCCACAGTGACTCCCAGACTGCCGGCAAGCTCCTTGCCCAGAACCATTTCCGGTTCGTCGGATGTGGATGAAGCGGCTGTTTTTTCTTTCGTTTCAGCAGGATCCTTAAGCGCAATATTGTCTAGATTCCGGATGACTCGCCCTGCTGAATTCGGATCGATTCCCCGCAGCACCGCCCCGGAAACATTTGCGGCAGACCGGAGCATGATTTGGGTATAAATGAACGGAGTCGCTGCCTCGACCCCCTCAACGGTTTCCACCTGGTCCATGATCGTTAGATAATTTTTGAAGGGTCCGCCGTGACGCATGATCAGCAGGTGAGATTGACCTTTAAGAATACGCGCCTTTAGATCAGATTCAAACCCGGTCATCACCGCGATCACCACCATTAGAGCCATTACACCGACGGTAACGCCGGCAATGGAAAGAAAGGTTATCAGCGATATAAAGGTCTGTTTTTGTTTGGCCCTGAGATACCGGCCACCGATAAAATACTCAAACGACATGATAGACACATTTGGGAATTATGAATTATTCCAATATTCCATTTGGGGCGAAGCCCTTCAGTTCTCTTTCGGTTTCATGTGCGGAAAGAGAATTACCTCGCGTATGGATGCGGCATCGGACAGCAGCATCACGAGTCGATCGATTCCGATGCCCTCCCCCGCTGTGGGAGGCATACCGTATTCCAACGCCTCAATATAATCGTGATCCATCCGGTGGGCTTCGGCATCACCGGCATCTCGCTCCTCCACCTGCTGAAGAAAACGGCCTTTCTGGTCTTCCGGATCGTTTAACTCTGAAAAACCGTTTGCGATCTCACGCCCCCCGACAAAGAGTTCAAACCGGTCTGTAAAATCAGGCTGACTGTCGCTTCTCCTTGAAAGCGGCGAGACTTCAACGGGATATCCGGTAATGAACGTCGGCTGAATAAGTTTCGGTTCCACCAGCACATCGAACAGTTTGGTGATCACCTTACCGAGACGGCCGGTTTTGGTCAATTGTATTCCGTTTTGGGAGGCAAATTCAATCAACGCCTCCCGATCATTAAGGAGTTCGGATTCAACGCCGCCGATTTCTTCCAACGCATTCATTAGGGGAATTCGTCTCCACTGTTTATCCAAATCGATACTGTTCCCCTGATACCCGATCTTTCCCGTACCCAAGACCTGATGAGCGGCGTAAGAAAACATGGCTTCGGTCAGATCCATCAATTCCGTGTAGGTGGCATAGGCTTGATAAAACTCGAGCATGGTGAACTCAGGATTATGCTGTGTCGAAATCCCTTCATTTCTGAAATTCCGGTTAATCTCAAATACCCGCTCAAATCCACCCACAACCAATCTTTTCAAGTAGAGTTCAGGGGCAATCCGCAGATACAGGTCGATTCCCAGCGCATTGTGATGGGTTTTAAATGGGGTGGCTTCTGCCCCGCCGGGTACCGGTTGCATCATGGGGGTTTCCACTTCAAGAAAATCACGGTCCAATAAAAAGGTCCGAACCGCTTGAATGATTCGGCTCCGTTTTTCGAAAATTTCCTTGATCTCAGGGTTCATGACGAGATCCAAATACCGCTGCCGGTAGCGCTTTTCAGGATCTTTGAGCCCGTGAAATTTTTCCGGTAAGGGACGAGTTGCTTTACAAACCAGTTTCAGTTCATCCGCCACCAGCGTCCATTCTCCGGTCTTGGTTTGAAACACCGCACCCCGAAGCCCTACAAAATCTCCGATATCCATCTGTTTAAAGAGGTCATAAGTTTCCTCGCCGATCCGATCCTTGCGTACGTAGGCTTGCAGCTGCCCGGTCCTGTCTCTGAATCGAATAAAGGAAGCTTTTCCAAACTTGTTGATGGCCATCATCCGGCCGGCTACCACGAAGACGGGAGCTTCTTCGGTAATGGGTATACCGGGATCCTCAATGGCTGCTTTAATATCTTGAACAGAATGAAGGGCTTTAAAATCGTTTGGGAAAAGATTGATCTGCTTTTCCTTTAATGCCGTAAGTTTCTGTTTCCGCTTTTCAATGATCGTACTCGTTTTTTCCGTCATTTTTCTTTAAATTCGCTTTCGTTGATGTATTAAACATGTTTCAAACCCCCGTATTTCATAATAAAATAGGATAAAAATAAATGGGGGCAGAAATTTATCCAATTCAGAAATGAGCAATTTTTTCACTGAGCAAA
>CAYSUA010000060.1:0-16454 GCA_964433795.1 uncultured Desulfobacteraceae bacterium
CCATTAAATTCCATTGTATCGACGCATATATGGCGAGGATAAACCCGATAAAAAAGCCGACGATGCCGCCTGCCAACGTAAAGTAGCCGACCTTGCTCTTTTTCTGCCCCAAGGCACGGGATATCTTGTGAGACGGGAAAGGGCCATGGACCCGCTTTAACGTGTAGGGTGATTCCTTAAGATCCGTGACCGCCTGTGCGGCCCGATCTTCATCTTGAAAGAATCCCATGATATATTGTTCAGGTTCCATGTTCATGTTCATGTTCCGACCTAGCAGAAACCATCTCTTTTAACTCCATCATGGAGACCGATGGGAAATGTTTCACAAATAAAACGAATAAGAAAAAGAACAAACAGAAACTGCCCAGCATGATGCCGAATTCAATGCCGGTGGGTTTGTAAAGCCCCCAGGAGTGTGGCATGAACCCGTGGGCCACCCCGCCGACGATAATGACAAACCGCTCAAACCACATACCGATATTCACGAAAATAGATATACCGAACAGCCAGGCAATGGATCGTCGAATCCGTTTGATAAAAAACAGTAACGGTATCAGCGAGTTGCAGGTGACCATCAGAATGAATCCGAACTGATATTCTCCCATGGCCCGCCACCGGAATGATTCCTGTTCCACAATATTGTGGCTGTACCAGGCGATGAAATATTCCGTTGCATAGGCAAATCCGACAATTAAACCGGTAAAAATGATGGTTTTGGCCACATTTTCCAAAACATCCAGGGTGATGAATCGTTGGTAATTGAAAATCTTCCGAAGCGGGATCATGAGGGTGATGACCATTGCCAATCCCGAATGGATGGCTCCTGCCACAAAATAGGGGGCAAAGATGGTGGTATGCCAGCCGGGAACAATGCCGAGTGCAAAATCCCATGACACTACACTATGAACCGATATGACCAGAGGTGTTGCCAATGCGGCGAAAAACAGAAAACCTCTCGTGTAATGCCGCCACTGCTCGAAATCACCGGTCCAACCCAATGAAATGATAGAAAATATTTTCTTACGAAATCCGGTAGTCCGGTCTCGAACGGTGGCCAGATCCGGCAGCATTCCCGTGTACCAGAACATAGAGCTCACCATGAGATAGGTACTGATGGCCACCACGTCGAACATGAGGGGGGATTGGAAGTTGGGCCAGAGATTCCGCTGGCTGGGATACGGCAGCATGTAATAGACCATCCACACACGCCCCAAATGGATAAACGGAAAAAGTCCAGCTATACAGACAGCAAACACCGTCATGGTTTCGGCAGCCCGGGCGATGGGATTTCGCCAGCCGGCCCTGAACAGATATAAAATTGCGGAAATAAGAGTTCCGGAATGTGCGATACCCACCCAGAAAACGAAGTTGATGAGATAGGTGCCCCATGCCACCGGGTTGTTCTGCCCGCCCACACCGATACCGATAAATATCTGATACAGCCAGCAGGCAAGTCCGACCAATACGCCGAGGAACAATAGGACAATAACCATCCAGTAAGACCGAGAAGGCGACTCCAGGGTCTTTAGAACTGTTTGGTCGATCTCAGTGTATGTGACGTCGCTATCCATTTACTTAAATATCCTGTACCACCTTTTTCAGATATATCACCGCCGGTTTGGTGTTCAGATATCCCATGACCTGATAAGCGCGGGGATCTGCCACGAGTTTTCGAACCCGGCTCTGCTTATCCATCAAATTGCCGAAGGTCAGAGCGTCGGTCGGACAGGTCTGTACACAAGCCGGGAGGACCTCACCATCCAGAATCAGCCGTTTTTCATTCTTTGCAACGGTATGGGCGGATTTAATCCGTTGGATACAGAATGAGCATTTCTCCATGACTCCTTTGACCCGCACTGTGACATCCGGATTCAGCTGTATATGCGACGGTGCCGGCCATTCCCACGCAAACCAGTTGAATCGTCTCACTTTGTAGGGACAATTCTGTGCGCAAAACCGGGTGCCGATGCATCGGTTGTAGACCTGATTGTTTAATCCTTCTTTGGAATGGTGGGGGGCGTATACCGGACAGACCGGCTCACAGGGAGCATTATCGCAATGCTGGCAAAGCATGGGCAGGAAGACGGTTTCTTCCATGCGGTTGGGGTTATGGTAACGCTCTACACTCAGCCATGCCATTTCGCGCCCTTCGATGATACGCTTTTCACCGACAATGCCGATGTTGTTTTCCGCATAACAGGCGGTGGTGCAGGCGTTGCACCCGATACATCGATCGAGATCCACCACCATGGACCATCGATAGGTATCATGATCGTGGGGCGGATAGATGTCCCTTTTGGGATCGTATCCTTCCGGAAGCGGCAGCGTCAAGGGAAACGCATTCATATCCAGGCCTTGCTTTTTCCCTTTGCCGCCGGAATTCAGTTCTACCAAAGAAACCGTTAGCGCAATTTTTCGGCCGTGCTGTATCCGGCTTCCGGATGTGGATGCCAGGGTTTTTTTCTTTCCTGCAACGCTCACGGACACCGTGTGGGAAATCATCGCAGGCCCCCCCGTGGCAGGGTCTGTTGCAAGCGGCAATACCGCAAACGGGTTTTGACCCAATCCTTTAGCGTATCTTCCATAGGCTGCATGGCCCTGACCGATACTCATCACCAGGATACCGGGTTTTACGCTTTCGGTCTCATAAACCGGGGCTTCCAGGGCACCGGTTTTAGATTCGATCCGGAGCAGATTTTCCTGCTTCCATCCCTTTTCTTTCAATGTGTCCGGGTGAATCAGAACCGGGGTTTGCCATGACACCTTGGTCAGGGGGTCGGGAATTTCGGAAAGCCATGCCTTGTTTGCGCCTCTTCCGTCGAAATAACGGATGGATGGTGTGGCTATTAAGCGGATGCCATCGGATTTCGATTCTGTAATGGAAAGTGTTTTTGCAACGTCTGTGTTGATGTTGATTGAAGGATTAAACTCTTTATCAGTCGGGGCTGCTTTGCCGAAGCTGCCTCCGTGTTGGAGGGTCTTCAGCCAGTCGGTTTTCCCGCCTACTTTTCCTTTGTCAAACATACCGGCGAATAGATGTACTTTATAACTAGCAGCCGGCGGTGTCTTACCATATGCGGTCCGAAGCATCAGATCGCCCAGAGTCGACGCGTTATTCATGAGTCCTGCGGCAGGCTGGAGTGTCGACAGCATGCCCTGATGACCGCCATATTCATCCCAGGTTTCCAAAGGATGCCGCAGGGGAAAAACCATGTCCGAGAGTCGGGCCGTCTCATCCCAAAAACCGGTAAAGCAGACCACAAACATGGATTTGTTATCCAACGCCTCTTTTATTCCTGAAGTTGGCGGTAGGGAAAATATCGGATTGACATTATTCAGCAGCACCAGATCGGTGGCCCCCTTACGGATCGATTCAATATAGTCTAAAACATCGATCCTTCTGGCAGCCGTCTCCACACGATGCCGGTTTTGAAAGTCGAGCAATGTTAACCGGGGATCGAGCATCAGATTGAGCAAATTGGCGGCAACATTGGTTTGAAGCGTATTCGGTCCGGTAGCTGCGGACGATGTTCCCAAAATCAGGGGGTTTTCGGATGATAAAAGGGCCTTGAGCAGGCGGTCATACTGCTGTTTGGAAATTCCGGCCTGCTCTGTCACATAGGTCCGGTCGAATTGCGATACTTGCTTCAGTATCGAAGCAACGATGCCATCGGGCAGTCTGGATCCCAAGTCTCGGTTCAGTAATTCTTTGAGAATCCCCAATGCCAATACAGCTTCTCCTCCGGGGTTGCAGGAGATCCAGAGGTCTGAATTGGCGCCTGTGAGAGATTGATAGGGGCTGACAAATATGAAACGCCCTTTCTTACCCTTACGGACGGCGTGCATCATTTTAAACTTACGGGCGTATTCCACAGGTGACAGCCAGGTTTCCAAAAAATCAGCCCCGAATACCACCAGCAGGTCGGCCTTATCCATACGGTATGAGGGAAGGCCATCCATCCCGAAGACTTCTCTATTGGCCGTCTTCAACGATTCATATGCAAGAGGTTCGAAAACCAACGGCGCTTCTGATTTCCATTTTTTCAACGCATCCGTAAACAGCGCCTGGAGGGTATCACCGACCACCTCGGTGATCATCCGAACCCGGTTATAGCCCTTTTCCGCAGCTTGTTTCGATTTACCCCTGAGAATGGCCTCGGCCTGGCGAAAGGTTACTGGGTGCCATTTTCCCGCTTCTTTTAGCATCGGCGTGAGAATACGATCGGGATTATAAATTGCCTGAACCGATGCTTGGCCCCGAATACAGAGTTTCCCCTTGTTGATGGGGTGGAGGGGGTTGCCTTCGACCTTTACGATTCTGCCTTCCCGGTTTTTTGCCAACACCCCGCACCCTGCCGGGCACTCCCTGCAAGTGGAGGCATACCATGTGGCCTGACCGG
Organism: uncultured Desulfobacteraceae bacterium; assembly: GCA_964433795.1. Lineage (GTDB taxonomy): Bacteria > Desulfobacterota > Desulfobacteria > Desulfobacterales > SURF-15 > DUZK01. Next base: position 4,401 of record CAYSUA010000060.1, read on the forward strand.
TAACCATATCATCCGGTGCGTGGACAAGGGAATAGAGCGTTTCATCGGGTTGAGATGAGCAGGCGGATGTTATGGAGATGCTTCCTAATCCTGCAATCTTTAAAAAGGTTCTGCGGTTCATAGACTGAAAATGCTCCGGAGTTTCGCTTACAGGATGTGAGAATGGTTTCTGATTATATAAAGAAAGGAATATCGCCTGTCAACCGGGAACGACACTCGAGAGTTCATCTAGAAGTTGTATTGAAATGAAAAAAGAATCCCCTTCAATCGTGAATCCGATTGTAGGCCGACTATGGTTCGCTGCTTCAGTTTTTCAATAAAATCATGCTTCTGAGATCGGTTGGTTTTATGAGCGCTGGTTGTTGCCCCGTATATATTGCCGGCATAAAAGCCCAATTCGACAATTGAAATGATACCGCCGAGAACATATAGGTCATTATCAAAAGCCTCATATGCTGCAAATATCAGCGCGGTATTTACCAGAAAGGAAATCAAGGCATCCTGGTATCTTTCCAGATACAGGTAACCGGCACCGGGAATCACCGACAACATTCCGGCGGTTGCAGGGTTTTTTTGTCCTATGGATCGAGCTTTTTCAATATCCGGGATCAATGAATCGATCTTGTATTTTTTTCTGTTCAGATCACTAATTTTATTGAAATATGATTCCGAGTGATCAAAATCGAGCCGTTCCAGAAAGATCCACCCGATTGAGTGATAGGTGTGATCCCTAAGGTTTTGGTCTTGAACCCGAGCGATCAGTTTTTCAAGAATGGATACAGCCTGTTTTGTTTGGCCCAGTTTCAGGTAGCATTCGCTGACGGTCTGATAGGATTTTATGGAAAACTCATCAACCGTTTTTGTTTGAATTACGGGCTGAAATGCAGCGATGGCGTCATTGAAACGCTTGGCTTTATAATAAGCCGATCCGATTTGAAATCGGGCTGTTCGGGCACGCTCATCCTTTGGGAAAAAGTCCAAAAACCGCCGGTATTCTATTACTGCTCGATCAAATTCGCCGTCATGGAAGGCCTTATCGGCGTATTCATACTGCTGATCCGCATCGATGGTAATGACCTGGCCGGCAAGACTTGGCGATGGAGCCCGCATGGATGCCTGGGCAACCAGCAGCAGGGCGAACAGCAGGGCACGGTAGTTGTTTAGGCGATTTAAAAGCGACATGGCGGATCCTTAATTATTCAATCCGGTTATGCAGAAACCTCAAGTCAAGTACCTGCGGCTTTGAAGATAACCGCATTATTCAATATTCAATTTCATTAGCCGGTTGATCTCCAACCGTTCCAAAGACATTTTAATGGCATCTTTCGGGACGGTATCTTTCTTTAAATAATCATTGAAGAAATCTTTTACCCCGTCCGGGTCCGCAAGGCCGCCGATGGGGACGATGCTGGAAATCACCCGTTCATACAACAAGGGATGAAATCCTTCCAATTCATCCAGATTAGTGAGATACCAGTTCCACAGATATGGACTGATGTTCGGATTCACCCCGGCTGAAACAATGGGTATAAATTTATTTCGATCCGGAACATTATCCAAGACGAAGCGGAGCGCCTTATTCATTGTATCCATTGTGCTGTGGCAGCCCATGGCAATGAGAACATTCATCCGCTCATGTTCGCTCTCCGAACCCTTGAATCTGTTCACCATCCAGTTAAGGGTGTCCATATCCTCCAAAAAGGTGCCTGCCTGCATTACACCCTTTTGAATATCCGGGTGGACATTTTTTCCGGAGCGAAGCCATTTGAATTTCTCCTTAACGAAATCACCCGTATTATCGGACCCATACAACACCGCATGCCATAGGAGATTATCCCTCAATACGGATGTGGTATGGCGCTCATCGGGATGGGGTTCAACGTCAATGGCCTTGAGAACCTTTTCGAATAATGGTTTTCCGAAACCTGCAATTTTTTCCTTTCCTTCCATGTCCATCACCAGATACGCATGGTAGAGGTTTCCGGCGATGCTGCTTAGCGGCAGGTAAGCATCTTCTTCCACATAGTTTTCCAAAAACCCTAAATAGCCATCCAGAGAAAAAACTCCCCTTTGTACCAGCGCAAAGTAATCGTTTTCCAAACCCCATCGGTCCACAGGGGGCAATTCCTTGTTTAAGACACGGCTTCCCAGATCTTTTAAACAATCCCTGCCCGAATACTTTACCCGGTAGAATCCGGTTTGCCCTTCATTAACCTTGTAGGCAGCAGCCTTGCTTCCCACACGAACCTTTGTGGTCTTATCTTCAAGAAGCGTTGAAACCAGTTGGGAATTGCCGGATGAGTCGAACACCCGGATGCTCAGCGGAATCGACCAGGTTTGTTTCAATTCATTGGGCAAAAGGGTGAATCTGTTCTGGGTGACGATCAGATGCTCATCATCCCGTTTAACCTCTATGATCGGATATCCAGGCTGTTCGATCCAGCTTTTTACCATTTGTGTGATCGGTTTATCCGAGGCCGATTCGAACGCTTCCCATAAATGGTGACTGGCCGCACATCCATATTCATGGGTTTTCAGAAACTTCCGAAGCCCTTTCTTAAAATTGTCGGCACCGATATAGCCCTCAATTTGTCTCAGAATGCTCCCTCCTTTGTTGTAAATGATAGGAGCCGTGGCAGCATTGATGGCCACATGATCACCCCCGGGTATTTCGATGGAAAAAGTCTCGTGGAGTGCATCCCGATCCATTGCGGTCATGTTTTGGGTATTGATAAACTGATCCCATGTATCCCATTCCGGATGATAATAATCCACTACGCCGAAGCCGAAATAGGTGGCAAAACTCTCATTCAGCCAAAGGTATCGCCAGTCCGAAGGGGTTACCAGATTACCGAACCATTGATGAACGATTTCATGTGCGATGACTTCACATATTCTTTCTTCCCCGGATTTCGATGTTTTTCCTGGATAATGAAGGAGAAGATTTTCCCTGAATGTGATGGCGCCCCAGTTCTCCATGGCCCCGAATGCAAAGTCCGGAACCGCGATGAGATCCAGTTTCGGCAGGGGATAAGGGATGGCAAAATAATCCTCACAGAACCGGAGTGATTTCCTGCCAAAGTCCAATCCGAATTTTCCAAATTTTTCTCTTCCCGGAATGGAAACCATGCGGACCCGGGGGTCTTCCGTGTCCTGTTCAATCCGGAAATCGCCTACGCCGAAGAATACCAGATAGGTTGACATTTTAGGACACGGATCGAATCGTATATATTTCTTTCCATCTTCTAAGTTCTTCTCTTCTGCTGCGGACGTGTTGGATATGGCGACAACCCCTTGGTCTATGATCATTTCGATTTCAAATATTGCTTTTTCCCTGGGATGGTCTAAGCATGGAAACGCCCGCCTGGCGTCGCTTTCCTGAAATTGAGTCACGGCGATATACTGCCGGCGATCTTCCGGTCCATATCTGCTTCGATAAAAGCCGGCCATCCGATTATTGATTTCACCGCGGTAAACAATTTTCAGATAAACGGCGCCGGAGGTTTCACCCGGCAGCGATATGATCAGCTCCTCTGTTTCGGATGCCGTCCGAAATGAGCATTCCACCTCTTTATTATTTTCGAGTAGACTGCACCCCTGTACATCGAGATCGACTGCGTTCAATGCGATCTCCGCTACCGGCTCGGACGCATGGAGTTGTATTTGCGCCAAACCGGAAAATGTAAAATCGTTTAGATCGGGTTCAATATGGAGCGAATATTTTTCTGCAGTCAATGCAACCATGAGGATTCCTTTCGATAATCGCCAGCTGGTATTTTAGCATTTGTGTTTTGAACACTGAATGTATAAATTAGGAGGTATAGTTGTCAACAAAAGCTGAAAGCTCAAAGCATGAAGTGGTAGTCGTTGTCAAAAACGATCTAAATGTGTTATTTAAATAACGATATTTACTTGACCTACACAACCAATAAACGATATCCATAGGAGGCAGGAGTTAATATTCATTCAAATAAGTTGTTCGATACATTCACCCACAACTGGAGATTCTATTATGAAAGAATTGATCGAACGTATTGCAAAGGAATTGGTTGATCTTCCGGATCAGGTATCGGTAACAGAGATCGAAGGAGGTAGAACCGTTGTATTCGAACTCAAAGTGGCCAAGTCAGATATAGGAAAGATTATCGGAAAACGCGGACAGAATGTGAATGCTATTCGTACTATTCTGAATGCCGTTTCAGGTAAGTCAAGAAAACAAGTCGTTTTAGAATTGCTCGAATGATATTACCGCTCCTAGTGTTTTTAAGATTTTTCGACAAAACAATAAAAAATTAATTGCTTGTCAGGAAATTTTCTTGCTTGCCGTCCCTCCCGAAGTAAATACGAGACCAATGAATCATGAAGTGGTTCCTATTCGCTGCCGTCCTATTTAGAGTGATAATTTCATCCGAAAGAAGAACAATAAATAAAGGAGGACAATTATGCCGAGTGGAACAGTGAAATGGTTTGATGAAAAGAAAGGATACGGGTTTATTGAAAATGACGATGGTGGGGATAACCTTTTGATATTATATAATAAAAACATAGATCGAAAGTAACGCTTCCAGGGACAATGCCATGTCATTGAGAAAAAAGATTTTCATTATCCTGCTTTTGACGATTACCATTTACGCGATTTTCGGTTACTTCAGCCAACGCATCATTATTTATCCGAGTTATGTTCAGCTTGAGCGGGATGAAGCCAAAATAGACATCCAGCGCTGTGTTAAGGTGATTCAAAGAGAAATTAATTTCCTTGACTTCCTTGTTTGGGATTGGGCCGCCTGGGATGATACATACGAATTCATCGAAACGCGATCCGAAGCGTATATTAAAGCCAACCTCATATTGGAAACATTTGCTGATGATGACCTCAATGTGCTCTACTTTGTTGATACCAGTGGTAAGGTCATCTGGGGCGAAACACGTGACCGGCAAACAGAAATTACCCACTTACCCGAATTCCCCGGAGACGCGCTCCCGGCGGATCACCCTCTTCTTTCGTATAAGACGGAGAACAAACCACTGGCAGAAGTTAAGATTGCAGGTGTTTATAGGACCCGCAAGGGCCCCATGTTGATTTCCTCCCGCCCCATATTAACCGGCCAAAGTGAAGGGCCGATTCGGGGGTCTGTAATTATCGGAAAATATCTCACCGATAAAATTTTCAAGAAACTTGTTGAGCAAACCCAGGTGGAGTTTAAAATCGTTCCCATTGAAAAAAAGTCGGTGCCGGTCGATTTGGAAAACACAATATCGGAAGGAAACATTCACATCGCCGAATCTAAAGATATCCTGACCGTTTCCACGCTGTTTAATGGCATCGACGGAAAACCAGCCTTGCTGCTAAAAGCATCAATAAATAGAGACATCAGTGATAGGGGTATCTCAGCCATCAAGGTTTCCACGATACTCATCGTACTGGCCGGGATATTGGTACTCATTGTTTTGATTCTTTATCTTCAAAAAGCATTTGTCGGCCCCATATCAGATATAGTAAAACACGCCGCCTCGATTCGAAGATCGGAAGATCTTTCCAAACGCCTGACTTCCAAGCGGACAGATGAAATCGGAATACTGTCGCAGGAAATCGATCATATGGTTGAGCAACTTGAGACGGTTTACGCAGACTTAGAAACGCGAATTGAAGACCGAACTATAGAACTCACTGAGGCAAATGAAAGCCTGAAAAACGAGATCCTCGAGCGTAAACAACTGGAGGCGCAACTTCGTCAATCTCAGAAACTGGAAGCCGTTGGTACACTTGCCGGTGGCATTGCCCATGATTTTAACAATATTCTCGGAATCATCCTCGGCAATACGGAACTTGCTATGCGGGAGGTTCCGGATTGGAACCCGACGCATCAGAATTTATCGGAGGTGCGGGCGGCTTGTTTACGTGCCAGGGATATAGTGAAGCAGATCCTCGCTTTTAGCCGTCAAACCGACCAGCAATTGAGACCAATAAGTATTCGTCCCATCATTAAAGAGGCCCTCCAGTTATTGAGATCGTCAATCCAAACGACAATCGAAATTCGTCAGAATATTTCATGCGATTCAGATACCGTTTTTACCGATCCTGCACAAATCAATCAGATACTCATCAATCTTTGTACCAATGCGGTTCATGCCATGCATGATGACGGTGGCGTATTGGAAGTTCGTTTGATCAATAGAAAGATAGACGGGACTGAAGCCTCAAAGTACCCGGATTTAACTCCCGGGGATTATGTTATCCTATCAGTGAGCGACACCGGGCACGGCATTGAGCCCCAAATAAAGGATCGTATTTTTGATCCGTATTTTACTACAAAAGAAGTGGGTAAGGGGTCGGGGATGGGGCTTGCCGTAGTTATTGGTATTGTAAAAAATCTTGGTGGTGCAATTACCGTTGAGAGCGAGCCGGGCAGTGGTGCGACATTCCATATATTGCTTCCCGTTGTTGAAGCCGAAGCTGAGACTGATGCCGAACCCGTTGACACGTTGCCGAAAGGAAGTGAAAGCATTCTTTTTATTGATGATGAAACATCAATAGCAAACGTGGGCCGAAAAATGTTGGAGTATTTGGAATACAAGGCTGAGTCAATAACCAGTTCTGTAGAAGCCCTCAACCTGTTCAAATCAAATCCAAATCGATTCGATCTGGTAATTACTGATATGACCATGCCGCATATGAATGGAGATAAGCTGGCAAAAGAAATTCTCACCATACGACCGGATATGCCGATTATTATGTGTACCGGATACAGCGAAAGAGTTGATGAAGAATTGGCCGAAAAGATAGGAATTCGGGCTTTCATGATGAAGCCGATAATTATGAATGAAATGGCGAACATGATCCGAAAAATTTTGGACGAAAAATGATATAAACGTGCCCCATCTTAAATCCTGTTATGCCTAAAACTTGAGTTATAACCTTTGAACCCTGGCCGTCTAAGGCGCCGCTAAAGGCGGGTAAACCCTGAACCGATCAGTTTAGGTTAAAGTTTCTTTAAAAATACCCGATAATTATATAAGATACGATATATTTTATAAACTGCGATGTAGCCCCATGATAAAGCCAAGCCCCGAGTGATCGGGAGGCGGAAAGCCACGGGTCTTGAATGAGACAGCCGGGTTGCCAGAGGGTCATGCTTCAATCGGATTGCCTTCCATCATGGGCAATCCGATTTTTTTTTTAGAAATGCACTTTTACCCGAGGGGCGCTGATCGTGAATAAGAAACAAGAACTTTGTAAAGCACTTGTATTGCTCTTCGTGGGTTCGATCATCGGAATCACCGTTTATTCATATCGATACCAGGTGTTCGATATAAAAAAACCAACAAAAAATCTGATAAAGGATTCAGTATACTCGTATACAAATTGCGAAATTTATTCGTCGGTCCCGGGACAATATCATGTGAAGATGAAATTTATGATACCCATTGATGACGAAGAACAGAAAGAGAGCATTGAAAATAATATGGCGCGAATCAAAGACTTCATTTTCACCAACATTTCCCACGATACTGAAATGGGGACAACACTTAAAAAAATGAACTGGAACGAAATAAAGACGATGCTCATCGATGCCATCAACGATAATTCAAAAAAGCCGATCGATACGATCTATCTTCAGGAAGCACTGATATTGGATATACGCTGAGAACATCTGTTCGAATTCCACACATTTTATTCCCATATTATTCTATCCCCCCAAAAACACTCAACCAATCTTATCTTTTTTGGGGTAATAGCCTAAAGGGGTTATGCACAAAGCCGCAGGTGCTTGACTTGAGGTTTCTGCATAACCGGATAGCCTAATTGTGCGTTAGCCCAAGGGTTATAGATTCGAAAAAACACTTGATATGGTATATGAAGTATGAAAACAGAGACAGAACTCTGAGATTTCATATCGTAAATGATATGAATTGACTATCACCCGTAACATCCACACAGATAAAGGGTTACAATTACCATGGAGAAGAAAATGCAAGCTTCGAATTTAGGATTATCGAAATACTTGGACCGGAAAAAAATTGATCCTGAAGCCGCCCAAGGGGTTACAGGCTCAAAATTTATCGCTGAGACATTTAAAGGGTACGGTATCACCCACGTCTTTTTCGTGGAAGCCATCCTGCGGAAGTCTCTTGTGGAGATGGAAGCTTTAGGTATTCGTCGGATTCTGGCTCATTCGGAAAAAGCGGCAGCCTATATGGCAGATGGGTATGCCAGGGTCAAGCGGTCTCCGGGGATTTGTATGTCCCAATCGGTGGGGGCTGCCAATCTGGCAGCAGGACTTCAGGACGCCTACCTGGGCCTTTCTCCGGTAATCGCTATTACCGGCAAAAAAAATCCGATCTATCAGCATCGGAATGCCTATCAGGAAATTCATCACCCACCATTGTTTGAACCGGTCACAAAATTCAACGCCGTTGTGAATGACCAGAGGCAGCTGCCGATCCTGCTCCGGCAGGCGTTTCGAGAGGCAACCACCGGGGTGCCACGGCCGGTTCATCTGGATGTTACCGGCCATGTGGGGCAAACCACAGACAATTACGTGTTCGATTTAGGTGAGGAGCTGATTGTTGAAAAATCCTTTACCCGATTTCCCGCACATCGTTTGACACCGGAAAAGGAATTGCTTCAGGCGGTTGCCGACCTCTTGAACCAATCGGATCGTCCGGTTTTGATTGCCGGCGGTGGAGCGATTGCATCCGGTGCCGGTCCGGAGATAGAGACTTTGGCTGATAAACAGTCCATTCCTGTGGCAACATCCCTCAATGGGAAAGGTGTCATCAGCTGGAATCATCCTTTGAGCCTCGGTGTAGCGGGTTCCTATTCTCGATGGTGTGCGAACCGGGTTATTTCAGAGGCCGATCTGGTTATTTTTGTGGGAACCCACACCGGGGATATGCTGACAAATGATTGGACGGTCCCGAGGCCCGGCACACCGGTGATACAGATTGACCTGGATCCTGCCGAGTTGGGTCGCAATTATCCGAATGTGGTGGGACTCATGGGAGATGCCAAGAAATCGCTGGAAGCGTTATCGGAACTTTTGGATACTAATACTTCAAGAGACCAGTGGATCCAAACCGCACGGGGCGCCGTTCAAGAGTGGGAAGAGGAGATGGAACCGTTCCGGAGTTCAGGGTCTGTCCCTATTCGGCCTGAACGGCTGTGCAGAGAGCTGGCCCACCAGTTGCCCTCTGATTCGATTCTCGTTGCAGATACGGGATACTCAAGCATCTGGACCGGGGTTATGGTGGACCTGATGCATCCGGATCAACGGTATATAAAAGCAGCCGGTTCGCTCGGATGGGCATTTCCCGCTTCCCTGGGGGCCAAATGTGCCGCTCCGGACAAACCGGTGATCTGTTTCACCGGCGACGGCGGATTCTGGTACCATTTGAGTGAACTGGAAACCGCTGTCCGAAGCGGAATTCACACCATAACCGTGGTAAACAACAACAGTTGTTTAGGACAATGCTTGAGGGGAGTTGACAAAGCATACGGAGATCGACCCGGCAACAAAGCGGAAATGTGCAGATTTCTGCCCACCGACTTCGCACGTCTCGCACAAGATATGGGGGCTTGCGGCATCCGCGTTGAGAATCCTGAAGATATCGCAGGTGCGCTTCAAAAGGCTCTGTCCGAAAATGCTCCGGTTGTTGTTGAAGTCGTCACGGACGAAAACGCCAAGGCACCGTTTATTCCGGCTTATTAACCGGTTTTATCGGAAAAAGGGGGAAAGGAGTTTTACGCCATGCGTACCATCATCGAGCCCTTTCGGATCAAGATGACCGAATCCATCAAATTATTATCCCGCGATGAGCGGATCGAGGCGCTGAAAAAAGCCCGATACAACGTCTTTCTATTGGACGCAGAAGACTGCTGTATCGATCTTTTGACAGACAGCGGTACCGGCGCCATGTCCACCGAGCAGTGGGCAGCCATGATGGTTTCGGATGAAAGCTATGCCGGAAGCAAATCCTGGAAAAGGTTCGAGGCTGCGGTTCATGAGATTACCGGGATGAAGCATATCCTGCCGACACACCAGGGGAGGGCGGCTGAGGGTATTCTTGCCCAGGTCCGGGTGAAGGAAGGAGACATTGTCCCGAACAACAGCCATTTTGATACCACCCGCGCAAACATGGAGTATGTGGGGGGGAAAGCACTCGATTTTTTGTGCCCCGAGGGATACGAACTGGGACTCGACGCACCGTTTAAAGGAAACATGGATGTTGAAAAACTTGAAGCATGCATCATTGAAAACGGTACGGAAAAGATCCCGTTTTGTATGATTACCGTAACCAACAATACCGGCGGGGGGCAGCCTGTTTCAATGGAAAATATACGAACCGTAAAATCGGTGCTGGACCGATACGGTATTCCCCTTGTTATCGACGCCTGCCGTTTTGCCGAAAATGCATATTTCATTCGTGAGCGGGAAACCGGGTATAAAGAAAAATCGCTTCTTGAGATTGCCCGGGAAATGTTTTCCTTAGCAGATGCCGCAACCATGAGTTGTAAAAAGGACGGCCTGGCCAACATCGGCGGATTCTTGGTCTGCAACGATGACCAATGGGCAGAGGCATTTAAAAATCTTCTGATCCTAAGGGAAGGTTTTCCCACCTATGGCGGACTTGCCGGCAGAGACCTTGAAATTATTGCAGTGGGTCTTATGGAAGCTCTGGAATATGACTATCAGGTCTATCGGCACGCCACGGTTGAATATCTAGGCAAAAAACTCGGCCTCATGGGGATTCCTTTTGTTGAGCCGGTCGGCGGGCATGCGGTTTTTTTAGACGCAAGGGCATTTCTGCCCCATATACCGCCGCTTAAGTATCCGGGCATCGGATTAGTCAATGCGCTTTACATCGAAGGTGGGGTCCGGAGTGTGGAATTGGGAAGTGTGATGTTCGGTAGAATCGATGAAGATGGAAACGAAACTCCCTCACCGCTTGAACTCACGAGACTTGCCTTTCCCCGGCGTGTCTATACCCAGAGCCATTTTGATTACCTGACAGAAGTAATCGAGGCGGTTTGGGAAGAGAGAGAGAAGATATCCAGCTATCGAATCACCTATCAGCCGGAGGTGCTGAGGCACTTTATGTGCCATTTTGAACCTTTAGATTAATTGTTTAGGACATTTCTTTTATTTGGACGCAGATGAACGCAGATTATTTAGATTAAGAAAAATAGATAAACGTCTGTGTATGTCTGTGCGGGTCTGTGGCTAATTTAAATGCAGATGAAAAGGAGGCGACCTATCGGCCGCCTCCTCTCCATTTTGGGGAGGGGACTAGGATTAGAAATCCTGAAAATCGTCATCCATGGGGATGACTTTTTCAGGACTCACTTCATTTCTATGGGGAGCTATCCCTTTTTCTTCTGTTTTCTTCTTTTTGCTTAAAACATGCGGCTTTTCGGGTGCCATACCCACATGCATTATGTTTTTTTCGGTTCCCTTTTGCATGGAATTTCCACCCACCATCAATTCCAGGCTGCCGACAATCGCTTTTAACTGTTCTGCCTGGGCGTTCATTTCCTCAGAGGCGGATGCGGATTCCTCGGCATTAGCAGCATTCTGCTGAACTACTTTGTCCATTTCCACTACAGCCTTGTTGACCTGCTCGATTCCCTGAGCCTGCTCATTGGAAGCTGCAGAGATTTCCGCAACCAGTTCGCCGACCTTTGAAGAGCTTCCGGCCACCTGCTGGAAAGCCTCGTTGGTCTTGGTCACCAGATTCGACCCGTCGCTTACCTTTTTGACCGTATCTTCGATGAGTTCGGCGGTATTCTTTGCTGCCTCTGCAGCCCGCATGGCAAGGTTCCTGACCTCATCTGCCACCACGGCAAATCCCGCACCGGCTTCACCGGCCCTTGCCGCCTCTACGGCTGCATTCAAAGCCAGGAGATTGGTCTGAAAGGCAATCTCGTCAATGGTCTTGATGATCTTTGAGGTTTCTTCGCTGGCCTTTGAAATTTCAGTCATTGATGCCGTCAGATTATCCATGGCGCCGTTGGCCTCTTTCACCACGACATTGGCCTCTTTCATCAAACCGTCC
>CAYSUA010000061.1:0-16365 GCA_964433795.1 uncultured Desulfobacteraceae bacterium
CGGTTATTGTATTGGGAACCCAGATGTCAGATGGGAAAGTGCTCAAACGCTGACAATTGAAATTAACGTTAAAGATAAAAAATCTATCATTGTTCAAAAATCAAGCTATAGCAGTTTAAAGATCAATTACCAGATTAAAACTATTGCAGTGCTAAATTAAAATACTACCCTAAAGAACAATAAGGAAAACTGTATGAGTCTGGAAGTTTGGTTGGCATTTTTTCTCGCGGCAACGATCATATTGGTAATTCCGGGACCGACTATAATCTTAGTCGTCGGCCAGGCGATAGCGCATGGCGGCAAGGCAGTGATACCGCTTGTTGCCGGTGTTGCACTTGGTGATTTCACTGCAATGACGCTTTCTATATTGGGGCTCGGCGCGATCTTGTCGGCTTCAGCAACGCTTTTTTCGGTGCTGAAGTTGATCGGTGCAGGCTATCTTTTATATAGCGGCATCAAGCTTTGGCGGTCGAATCCGGAAACCCGCGAAAACAGTTTTTCAACCGCAAAGGCGTCTAACCGGGAACTATTTAGGAGTGCTTTCATTGTGACTGCACTGAACCCGAAAAGTATCGCTTTTTTCGTGGCATTTTTACCGCAATTCATCAATCCGCAGAACCGAACTTTTCCACAGCTTTTGATTTTGGGAGCAACCTTTCTTTCTCTTGCAACTATAAACGCAGCTTTATATGCCGTTTTTGCGGGCCGGCTGCGTGATACGATGCAGAATACAAAGGTGCGTCGATGGTTCAACCGGTGCGGCGGAAGTGCCCTGATCGGTGCGGGTGTATTCACGGCAGCAATGCAGCGATCTTCATAGACGGTTAAGACGGCTGCACAAGAAAAAAATGGAGGCGGATATGCATGATAATTTAACTGAAACATTGAAAGATTATGCGAAAGGGGAAGGTGCAGCGCTGGTTGGAATAGCCCCGGCTGAAAGACTTGTGGGAGCGCCGGCGGGTAAAAAACCGGCTGACCGCCTAAAAGATGCGACGAGTGTGGTCTCCTTGGGTGTTAAAGTACCGCATGGTGTCTGTGAGACCTGGAATATCGTAAGCCATAACCCTTATCGAGTGTATGGACACCAATATTTAAACCGGCTTCTCCACTCCCTTGCATATAAAGTCACCTTATTTCTTGAATCTGAGGGATATATGGCCCTACCTTTCCCTCCGACCATCTCCGGCATCGGCGGTGCGGAAATTTCTCACAGACACATCGCCGTTGCCGCAGGATTGGGAGAGTTCGGCTGGGCGGGCTATGTGCTGACTCCCCAATTCGGAGCCAGGCAGCGGTTTGTCTCTGTGATAACCACAGCACCGCTTAAAGGTGATGCCATGTATGATGAGCCGTCACTATGCGTACCGGAAAGCTGTTCATACACATGTGTAGAAGAATGCCCCATGGGTGCATTGAGTATGACGGGAAAAAAGACCTGTCAGATAGGAGACCGGAGCATCGAGTACACGTGGATCGATCGATGGCGCTGTTTTTGGGCGATCAGTGGTTTGACCACCAAGGTAGGCGGTTTTAAGGAGGTTACCATGCCCCCTGTAGTAGACGAGGAAGCGTTAAATCGAGCCATGGAACACAAGGACCCTGCACAGATTCGAACGGAAATCAGTCAAGGCGGCCACGCCACATATTGTGGGAAATGTCAGGCGGTTTGTCCTGTTGGGACAACTGCCTGGAAAAAGACGAAGTGAATTGGAAGCCTTCGGCTATTGCTTCAGTCCATGGCACGCAGCACTTCTTTTTTCACTTTCCCACCCGGATTGCGGGGAAGCGGCTCGTCACTGAATTGAATGTACCTGGGCACTTTATAGTCCGCCAGGTTCTCTTCGCAGAACTTTCTGACAGCTTCCGCTGTGGTTTCCTCACCTTCTTTTAGAACCACAAATGCTTTTACCAGTTCGCCGAAAATCTGATCCGGCACTCCGACGACCGCCGCCTCCAAGATCTTTGGAAACGCATAAAGGACATTTTCCACCTCGACAGAATAGATATTCTCCCCTCCCCGAATGATAATATCCTTTTTGCGATCCATGAACCATAGATACCCTTCGTCATCGGCCTTGGCCATATCCCCGGTGTAAAGCCACCCGTTCCTAAACGCCTTTCCCGTGCCAACCGCGTCTTCCCAGTAACCTTTGGCGATTCCTGCCCCTTTGAGAATGAGTTCCCCCACTTCCCCCTGCGGCACATCGGCCCCTTGATCGTCCACAAGCCGGTATTCCGTGCACGGGGTGGGAAGACCGACGGATCCCGCCTTTCTCAAGGCAACGTCAGGCGGAAGTGCATACTGGAGGGAGGTGCCTTCGGTCAGGCCCCCGGCGTTGATGAGCGAAGCTCCGGGAAACTCCTCTGCCAGGCGCTTGACCAGCTCGGGAGCGGCCGGGGCGCCGCCATAGACAATCTTTTTGAACGAATCGAGCCGATACCGGGAAAACTCAGGCGAGATCAACATCAGCCAATAAATAGTCGGAACCGAGATGCTTAGTGTCACCCCCTCCTTTTCGATGATCGCCATTGCCGCATCGGCTTTAAACGTCTTCATGAGTATTGTTGTGCCGCCCAAATAAACGGTCTGTGAAAGCTGGGTAAACAGCCCGGTGACATGAAATAGCGGAACCATGATCAGATCCACATCATCCACCGTTGTACTGAATACCCGTGCACATGCGATGGCGGTGTTCACAACATTGCAATGGGTCAGTACAACACCTTTCGGATTTCCGGTTGTCCCTGATGTAAACAAGATACACCCCGGATCGTGCTCGTTTAAATTTTCACCGGGGATCCGTTCGGTTGCACCGTCAGTGAACAGGGATTCAAACGACTCGATGCCGGCAATATCGCCACCGGCACTGAAAATTTCTTCAACTGAGTCGATATCTTCCTTTATGGGTTCTATCTCGGTCCAGAAATCTTTGGAAACGAATAGAAGCTTCGGCCTTGCCTTTTGAATTTGATAGACCAGCTCTCTGCTCTTGAGCCTGGTATTGAGCGGTACGAAAATCCCGCCGATGGCTGTTGTCGCCAGATAGAGAATGACAAATTCCGGACGATTCCCCAGCAATACCGCAACACGGTCCCCTTTATGAATGCCCCTTTCCTCCTTAAGGGCCCAGGCTGTCCGATTGACACGCGTTTCCAGCTCCCTATATGCCCACCGTATGCCATCGCAGATTAAGGCGATACGGTCCGGCTGCGCTGAAGCAGAATCGTAAAACATCTGCGGAATGCTTCGAGGTCGGTCTTCATAAATCAGAAAATCCACACCTTCAGCACTCTCTCTTGCGATACCGCCCCGCGGCCAACTCAATGTCGTCAATCCTCCGATGCAGTTCATTTAAATTAGCCACAGACCCACACAGACATTCATAGGCGTTTATATATTTTCTTTTGCTAATGATATGTCTTTGTCCGTCTGTGTGAGTCAGTGGCAAAAAAAGGAAATCCCTATACTCATCCAATCAAATCCCTCTCTCTTGCAAAATTCTCAAATCCCTGGCGTTCCCCTTCCAGAGCCTGTTTTAGGGTAGCGTTGCGTCTCGACTCCATGAGTGCCTTAATCGTTTCCAGCATGGGGCGGTCAGTATCACTTATCGCATCGGCAATTTGTTTCGTTCTTGGGAGCAATCTCTCATGGGGCACGACTTCGTTAACCAGCCCCCAATTAAAAGCCGATTCAGCATCGACAAACTGACAGGTAAAAGACATCTGTTTCGCCCGACGAATACCCACTGCTTCCTGAAGCAGTTGTGTCATTCCCCACCCGGGATGGATGCCCACCCTGGCATGGGTGTCTGCAAATGAAGCCCTCTCTGAAGCGATCAGGAAGTCACACTGCAAGGCGATCTCAAGCCCTCCGGTTACGGCATGCCCGTTTATTGCGCCGATGATGGGTTTACGGCAAGCATTGATGACATCCGGAAAATCCAGACCGTCGCCCCGGGGGTCAAAAATATTCTCCGAGGGAAACGCTTCAAGATCGAGTCCCGAACAAAAGGACTTGCCGGCACCTGTAATGATGGCTGCCCGAATTTTTTCACTGGACCTGACCTCATCCAGAGCGTCATACAGGGCGGTGAGCAAGGCCTGATTGATTGCATTTCTACGCTTCGGGCGATTGAGTGTGATTAAGGCGGTAGAGTTATCGATTTCGAATAACACTGGGTTCGGCATGGTTTTATCACCTATTGTTTGAAACTGTTTCCGGTTCTTCAGTAAAAGAGTTATCAAAATGATTATTTTCAACCATATGCTAACGGCTATCAGCTAATGGCTAAAGGTACCCTAATTGGGCTTCACTCAATTAGGGTTTTGCATAGTCCCCGGCACATGTCAACATACACAAATGAGCAAATTGAAACATTGAATATCCTAATATTTTCTTGTATCCATTAAATTCAATACACCTTATTGATGGGAGAGCATGAAATGATATATGAAGTCAAAGATATCGATACACCTTACGGAAAAGCAAAAGGGTTGAGTGCCGAATGGGAAAATGGACAATACTGCGCCATTCTCACTCCCAAGGGTCAGGTTGCTTGCGCGATTTTCGATTTGACGGTAATGGAAGAGTTTGGAATGGTCGGCGCCATAGCAAAAGGAACTCCGGAAAATCCCTTGAGGAAACCCGAGGATCTGTATGAAGCTATTGTTGTGGGCGTGACTTCCAAAGCGTCGGATTATGGAATCAAAGAAGGAATGTCGGGCAAGGAAGCGCTGCTCCTGCTTTTAAAAGAAGATTTATAATGGAATCGGGAACCAGTAACCGCCAACCTGTATGATATGGAGATTTAGAGAATGAAATTTAAAAACCACGCTTTTCCCGGAGACGATACCGATTATGTCGCACCTTCCTGGTTTGAATTGCAGCAACTTTCCTTTGATATTGCAAAACAGATACGTGCATCCGGAAAAACCATAGACCGGATCATCACCCTGGCCCGGGGCGGCTGGCCCATGACCCGTTGTTTAATCGATTTTTTGGATATCCAGGGTGTGGCCAGCATCGGGGTGAAGTTTTATTCCGGAATCAATCAGCGGTTTGAAAAACCGCACATATATCAGGATCTGCCGGTTTCGGTGGTGGATGAGCAGGTGCTATTATTCGATGATGTGGCGGATACGGGCACGTCATTGAAGTTTACCCGGCAATACCTACTGGAATTCAGAGGGGTTAAGGAAGTAACAACAGCCACTTTGCTAACCAAACCCCATTCGGTCATTCAACCGGACTTCTACGGGGCGGAAACAGCGGCATGGATCATCTTTCCTTATGATGTAGCGGATATGGTATCCCTTTTGACCGAAAAATGGAATACACAAGGCGTTTCCAAAAACGATATGCCTCATCGGTTTGCAGAGCTCGGATTTGATTCGGAATGGATCGAATATTTTGTTCACGAAAAAACAAAATGATTTCATATGGTTAAATCTGCCAATTTGTTATTGAAAATCCTGAGAAAACAGAAACTCAATCAGATGGCAGGATCAGAAAATGGGCTAAGATATCAGAAGTTGGTAAACATTTGAGGGTTATTTTGCTTGAAGATGGAGAAACGGTTCATAATGCCTTCTTCGACAGGTCATACAAGGGGGAATAAAACATGAAAGTGAAATATTTTTCTGATACGGATACTGCTCATATCGAATTCACTGACAGAGGTGTCAATGAGACGAAAGAGATAAGTGAAAATATCTATATAGACATTGATGAAAAAGGCAATATTGTGAGTATGACGATTGAACACGCTAAAGCCAATGCAGGACTCTGGGAATTCTCATATCAAGATATGTCTCGACAAACCGCATAAGAAATGCCGAATATCAACTCTATCACAGGCCTGTTTGAAAAAAAGTATCAGGCTCAAATTTACCAACCATTGTATATTGTGGTATGGAAATTCATCATTTCGGTCTTTATATTCCGGTCTGTGTTTCATATACGTATAAGGCTTTGGACGAACAGGCGTTCGGCTTGCTGTAACCGCGCATATTCGTCACACAGGAACAAACTATGATGATTTGCTTTTGAGAGGTTTCGAGCGAAGGGAAGCGCGGTCAACGGTGCAGGCGGATGTCAAACTGACTGTCGACGCATGGAAGCACGGAAGTTCCTAATCCGAGCTAAAAGGCAAATCGGTATGTGAACCGAATTAGATTGCAACTTAAAAGCGGTCATATTACTATTCCACTAAAATAATCACCATAAAATACAATAAAATTCTGGAGATAAAAATGAAATACAAGATTGTTCTTAATAAAACCGATGAAGGTTATAGTGTTTCATGTCCAGGGCTTCCGGGATGTTGGTCACAGGGAAAATCTGAAAAGGAGGCTATTGGAAATATTAAAGATGCCATAGAGGAATATTTAGCTGCTGTATACAATTCAATTAAAGATGCTGAAGTTAGAGAGGTCGAGATTACTGTATAATCATGCCAAAGATTCCTGGAATTAATCATCTTCGTGCTGTCAAGGCATTGGAGAAAGCGGGCTTCCGTATAGTCAGGCAAGGGAAAAAGCATATTGTAATGTCGGACGGCACAAGATTTCTTACGATTCCTCGCAGTAACCCTGTGAACGCCTATACTATGGGCGGTATCGTTCGCGACGCCGGTCTTTCCGTAGATCAATTCCAAAAACTGTTATAGCTTCAATTACCACAATTTAATTTTCACCAAATACCGGAGAGACACAACGCCAGGGATATGCGGGAAGTTATGCTTCCATGCACACTGTATGACTTCCCATAATCCAGTTTTCATGCACTATTTTCAGAGAAATCACCTTGATGAAAACTTGCGATTCACGTTTCAAATCATGTTTCCAGACCTGATTCCCGAATCATTACCAACCACCCAATCCCTAATCATCTATTTTATATCGAATCCCTTCTTATTTCAAACCCGGAGAACGATCCGAGAAGACAATATACCATTAATGCGTTAATCCGTGATTGCTAACCCCCCTATTGCGCAATACCCTTAAGCATTCGATATCGTGTGGTCCTCAAGAGTTTGGATTATGCCCGGTTTTTTTCTCCGATTCCCCGTCGCTCAGATCTGTGATATTCGCCGCTCAGGTGAAAATATCAAACACCTCAAAAGCCTGTGATATGACAGATCAACGCTTGTCCCTGATTTCTAGGTAGAGTTTCATCGCATGACCGTGGGCGTTTTGGAGCTCCTCAAGTTTGGCTGTTTCATATATTATCTGCGTATATCTGCGTTAATCTGCCTGCCCTGTTGAATGCGAAGCCTATTCCACTGGGGCGTCCCATCTAACTTGGCTACCCCACCTGCAACCGATCTTCCCCTAACACCACCTCAAGTGCTTCGGCCAGGTCGTCTGCGTTCTTTTCCGAAAAAACAATCGGGGGTTTGAGTTTCAACACATTGTGATCCGGCCCGTCCGTACTGATTAAAAAACCGAAGTCTTTCATTCGATTAGAAATATATAATGCGTGCTCTCCGGCCGGATTGAGTTTTTCCCGATCCGAAACCAGCTCGATTCCCACAAACAGCCCCAACCCTCTCACATCCCCCACCAGCGGAAATTTATCTTTCAACGGTTTAAAATTATTCAGAAGCCGTTCTCCCGCCTTGAATGCATTTTCCTGCAATCCCTCATTTTGAATGACATCGAGCACGGCCATGCCGATGGCACAGGACACCGGATTCCCGCCGAATGTATTGAAATACTCCATACCGTTTGCAAAGGCGTCTGCAATTTCAGGGGTTGTGATGACCGCAGCCAGGGGATGTCCGTTTCCCATCGGTTTCCCAAGGGTAACGATATCCGGAACTATATTCTGCGTCTCAAATGCCCAAAAATGGCTCCCGACTCTTCCGAATCCCACCTGCACCTCATCGACGATGCATACGCCCCCGACTTCCCGAACAAATCGGAAGGCTTCCTTAAGATATTGATCCGGCAATATCAGCTGGCCGCCACAGCCCAATATACTCTCGCATATAAAAGCGGCCGGACCCCTATCTTCCGATTGTATGGCTTCGATTGCTTTTTTAACATATCCGGCATAGCAAGCGCCCGCATCCGGGCCCGTGCCTTTGTGCGGCCCGCGATAACTGTCCGGCATCACCACCTTATGAACCCACGGCGGCGCCCCTTTCCCCCCGGGGCCGTCGTGTTTGTACGGGCTGATATCGATCAATCCCTGGGTATTGCCGTGATAGGCGCCATCCACTGTAATAATGTCGCGCTGCCCGGTATAGGTTCGAGCCATGCGCAGTGCCAGTTCATTGGCCTCACTGCCTGAACATACAAAGAAGCATACACTGAGCGGCTTGGGAAACTTTTCGAGCAGACGCCGGCTGTATTCTATAATATTATCGTGTAGATAGCGGGTATTGGTATTTAAAACAGTCATTTGACGATAACCGGCAGATACCACATGCGGATGGCAGTGCCCCACGTGGCAGACATTATTGACGCCGTCCACATACGCCTGTCCGTCATCGCTGAAGAGATACTGGCCGATACCACGAACGATTTTTAAGGGCTTGTGATATGAAATACTCAGGTTACCGCCCAAATGTTCGGATCTCAGCTTGAGGATTTCTTCACTGCTGCGCCCTCTTTTGGGAAAGCATTCAGCAGGAATACCCAGCATGACGTTCGGATCCGGGCATATGCTTTTCCACACGTCTTGGAGCATGGGGCGGGCAACCCCTGGAAAGGTTCCGGTCTCATCGAGTATGTCGGTGATGATTTGAAAATGTAAGTGAGGCGGCCAACCGCCGTTTATACCGGAATTACCGATCCGGGCAAAAGCCTGTCCCTTTTTAATTTTCGATCCTACTTGCATCTTATCCAGAGAATCCAGGCTGAGGTGACCATAAAGGGTAAAAAATCGGTCGATTCCATCCGTATCATGCTCCAATATGACGGTGGGGCCATAATCGAGATGGGTTGTGTTATTGTTGAAACTGTGGATTCTACCTTCAAGTGGCGCCGATACCGGAGTGCCGCTTTTCATAAACAAGTCCACACCCAGATGAATGGTCCTCCGTTCCGGCATTTCATCGGTCTCCACTTCAAATTTATCAGTCGTATAGAGCAATCGAGCTTCGCCGTAACGTCCGATGCCGACCGTCGCTCCGACTGATTCCATTTCTTGAAATAATAGCGCTGTAACGGCTGTTGGATCCTTTTGACTAATCTCGGCGTCAAACATTGACGTATCCACGCTCAAATCGAATACGAGTTGTTTTTCATTTTTCAGATCTGCTTTCACAACCGGATCAAAACCCACCGCATTTCTTTTCAGCCAGGTGACGATTTTTTTAGATCGGGGGGCTGCTTCCAGACCGCAGGCCTGTCTAAAGACGTATCCTGCAAACCGCGGATGAATCTCTGCTAATCGATTCAATAGATCCCACGCAGGTCTTTCCGATATCGTAAGGTACTCATTTTCAGGTTCCAGCTTGAATTGATGCGCGGACATGCAGACACTGGTGCAAAGCCTCATGCAGATCAGATGGAAGAGAACATCCAATTCCTGTTCGGTGAGGGGAAGGATTTGATGATATCCGGTCACCACATGCGCACCAGCGCTCAAAGGATCTCGCTTATCCAGCATGGCATAGGCACAGGCGATGGCCAAGTCATTAACGGTTTGGGTATAGACCATATCGCCAAAATCGATTACACCGCTGACCTTGTTGTGCCAGTCTCCCTCAGGGGTAGCCAGTACATTGTAGTCATTGCCGTCGTTGTGAATAACGCTGGACCGAAGATCATCCGTTTGCGGTTCGATTTCGGTTTTGAAACGCTTGAGAAAGGAATGAACCCGGTTTCTATTTTCCGTTTCAGGAATCGAATGTAAATATTCTTCAACCACCTTTCCGGAATTCTTAAGGTCCCAGTGGAATTCTCTATGAGCTGCAGGATGATCAAAATCTTTCAGGAATTGGTCGACCTTGCCGAAAAAACTTCCTAAACTCCCTAATAGTTTTGAATCATGGGGCCTCACCAGAGCCAGTGGCTTTCCGGGAAGGTAACTCAAAAGCCGCACGTAATGGTCTTTATTGTCTTCTCCTTTTATCGTCGTGATTTGCGCTCCGGTAAGTGTATCGAAGACCTCGGGACAGATGGCGCCGATTGGCTCGATCCTTTTGCTTTTATCCACGATATGCATCATGGCACGGTTTTGTAATTCCAGGACGTCATACTGCTCGGTGGCGTTGGCGATTTTGAGCACGTATTCCCCACCTCCGGATTCAACGAGGTGAAAGTTCTGATCCCTTTCGCTGGGAAGAAGTTTAGCCGAAACATCCAGTCCGTATAGACCCTTTGAAATATTGATGGCCTCTTCTTCGGTAAATCGGGGAGCATGTTGAACAATCGATGACATGGTATTGATGATCCTTTCTGAAAGCTATTTCTGACGAAACTATATATGGCCCTTGACCCGGAGTCCATATCTGAATGAATAATTACGCGATGCTAGGCGATTGATTTTGCGATGACCGTATGGGCATTTCATTTTTTTCAAGAAAGACCGAAAGCGTTAACCTTACGTGAATATGAGGATTTCCGGTTTTTTTTAATACGCGGCTATCACGCATTTGAATCAACCGCTATTAAGTTCTAACCCTAACCAGCCGATATATTTAATAGAAAAAGAGATTGCATAATAAATCTTGGGGAAGGATGATGTGATGCAAAAAGCACGCGAAAAAATGAACAACAGCATTGAGAATTTGTTACATGATTTTTTAAGAAAAGTTCCTCTCTTTGATACACTCCATAATGATGAATTGGCCGTTGTCGGAAAACATATCACCGTATTTGAATTAGACCAGGGAAATTTCTTATTCAAAGAAGGACAAGCAGGAGATTCCGTCTGTTTCTTACTGAACGGAAGTCTGGATGTCATCAAGCAAACAGACAACAACATGATCGAAATCGCCACCCTCTCCAAAGGCTGCACTGTCGGAGAAATGTCTATTGTCGGTGAATCGAAACGATCGGCAACCGTGAAAGCCCGGCAGAAATCTTCTCTAGCTACCCTGTCTCGAGAAGATTTTGAAAACATTTTGGGGAAATATCCTAAAATCGGCGTCAAGATGCTGAAAGCTTTGTTAAAATATCTCAGCATGAACATGCGGAGGACCTCCAAACAGCTGGCCGATTATATGGAAGACTACATGTCGCTTCTTTTTGATTATAGGAAACGATTCTAAAATCTAACCGTCATTTTCACCCGGTTCACCAATCTCGTAAAGATTATCCATTGATCGGAACCCCTTGCAGTATTGCAGGAAGAGCGGGGTCTTCTATATTGATAATAGGGGTTTCGTCAGGTATGATAGGGATATCGATTCATACAAACCATCTCCTTCATGTCCCTTACAAAAGGCGGCGATCAATGGTCAGCGTCCATTGCAAAGAATGCAGATTCGATAAAACCATCATCGAAACCATGCGGTCGGTGGACGGACTTGATACCATCTATTATTGCGATCCCGAGGGTATCTTAAAGCACGGCGAGATCACCGAGGACGAAAAAAAGAAACTGCTGGTCTCCATCGATCAGAACCGAGACTCACGATGTGAATACTATAAACCCAAGTGGCATGTCCGGTTTGCCCGCTTTATCAGAAAATTCAATCGATCAAATTAGCCACAGACCCACACAGACATTCAAAGACGTTTATTAATTTTTCTTTTGCCTACGTGGGAAAAAGAAAAGACGCTGTCCTAAATTTGACTTTCTCTTTTGCGCCAATTATGGTGAAAAATCGCAAACATTCCATCAGAGACCGAGTCGATTAAAACGGATTAGAGGAGGCATAATGTCAAGCTTGTTCGAAAAAACCGCAATAAACAACATGGCCCTGAACAACCGGTTTGTTCGTTCCGCAACGTTTGAATCCATGGCAAATCCCGATGGTTCATGCACACCGGATTTAATTCGATTAACCAGAGATCTTGCCGAAGGCGAAGTGGGATTGATCATAACCGGATACGCTTACATCAGTGAAATCGGAAAATCCAGACCGACCCAAACCGGCGTGCATAACGATTCCATGCTGGATGGGTTGAAAGAAATGGTTGGCGCCGCTCATGCCGAAGATGGGGCCATTGTCATGCAGATAGCCCATTGCGGATGCAACTCCTTTGTCATGCCGGAGGGAGAAGAAGCCCTAGGCCCCAGCCCTATCTCAATGCCCCAGGGCTGCCGATGCAGAGACATGACGGCAGCCGAAGTTAAAGAGACGATTGACGATTTCGTATCGGCCGCTATTCGGGTAAAAAATGCGGGATTTGACGGCGTCCAACTCCACGGCGCCCACGGCTATCTCATCAGTCAGTTTCTCTCTCCGTTTTATAACAAGAGAACCGATGAATACGGCGGATCGGTGGAAAACCGAGCGCGATTTCTATTGGAAATTTTAAGAGAGCTCCGTTCCGCCATAGGGCCCGACTATCCGGTGATGGTCAAAATCAATTCGGATGACTTCCTTGAAGACGGATTTGTCAAGAAAGAGATGATCCAGGTGGCAACCATGCTGGAACAGGAAGGCATCGATGCCATCGAGATCTCCGGCGGGACCCATTTGAGCCCGGATGAATACTCCTTTTCAAGAAAAACCGGAATTGTTTCCGAAGATAAAGAACTTTACTTCAAAGAGGCTGCCAGACTTTACAAAGAAAAAATAAAAGTGCCGCTGATGCTGGTAGGCGGAATCCGCTCATTGAGCGTTGCAGAAAAGGTGGTTGATGAGGGACTGGCCGATTATGTATCCCTTTGCCGCCCGCTGGTTCGCGAACCTCACTTGATCAGACGCTGGAAATCCGGTGACATGAAAAGGGCCACATGCATTTCTTGCAACGAGTGTTTCAAACCGGTTCGGGAAGGAAACGGGTTATATTGCGTTGCCGAGGCCAAACTGAAAGCAAAGAGAGGGCGGAAGTGAGAAATAGCATTTAATCTTGACACCAACATTCCGTTTTTATATAGTATTTCCTGTAAAAGCGGATGTTTATCGTTATATTAAAATAACAGATTATGGAAGCCTGATCGGCACATAATCTCTTCTCACCAGATTCCTAAACCATAGACCATTATTCTAACCTGACAACATTGGGGGACAATAAGAGATGGTTGAGGAACAAATCATATCCACTTCAGAGACAAAGCTGTATTGGGCAGGCATTGATGCGGGATCGGTAAGCATCAACTGTGTGGTCATGGATGAAACGAAAAATGTTGTCTATGAGCATCCGTATCAGCGTCACTTAGGCAGAGTGGAGGAGAGTGTATTTAATCTTATTCAGTCTTTATATAATCAATTCGGAGAAGATCGGATACAGGCCATCGCCTTTACCGGCAATCATGGAAAAAACCTGAGTGAAAAGCTGGACCTGTTTTATGAATTTGAAACCATCAGCCAGGTCATCGGTTCGGTATTTATCCGGCCGGATGTAAGAACCGTTATATGCATGGGGGGTCAAGATACAGCTTTATTTCAAATTAAACATCTTGATGAAGGCTGGGAGCTTGAATACTTCAACACCAACGGACCTTGTGCTGCCGGCACCGGTTCGTTTATCGACCAACAGGCACAACGGCTGGCCACCTCGATGTATTCCAGTAAAAGTGATCCGTCAGCGAACCAGATCGATGATATCCTATCAGATTTCATTGCTCTCGGGTTGAAAAGTCAAAGTCCTTCCAGTGTTGCCTGCCGATGTACGGTTTTTACAAAGTCGGATATGATCCATCTTCAGAACAAAGGAGAACACCTGGAAGATATCATCTTCGGTTTGCATGTCGGAAACGCCAGAAATTATATGAGCACCATCGTTTCAAACCGGATGCTTAAAGAACCGATGACGTTTATCGGGGGACTTTCTTTAAATACGCTTCAAGTGAAGGCCTTTGAAGAATATTACCCGTCATTGATTATACCGCCGCATAACACATCAATTGGCGCCCTCGGAATCGCGTTTCAGGCTTGGGAAATGGATTTAAAAAACAGCGCAGACATAGATAAGCTGTTGATGAAGGAAAAAGATGATACCGATTCGATTCCGCTGGGAGCAAAACTGGAAATAAAACAAACTCCCTTTCCCCGATCCAACGACGTTCAAGTTGACCGGATTCCCGCGCGCACTCCGGTATTTATAGGCATCGATATCGGATCCACAACAACCAAGTACGCCATTGTTGATGAACACCGGAATATTATATATAAACAATACGTTCCCACCCGGGGAAAACCCATAGAGGTAACCCAGATTTTACTGGACACGATTCAAAAAGAACTCGGAAATCAGATCGAAATTAAAGGTGTGGCCACAACCGGATCGGGAAGAAATGTGGTGGGTGATTTTATAACTGCAGATCTTATCATCGATGAGATTACCACCCACGCACGTGGAGCTGTGGAAATTGATTCAGAAGTGGATACGATTTTTGAGATCGGTGGTCAAGATTCCAAATACATCTCCATCTCAAATACCTATCCCCTGGATTTTGACATGAATAAAGTCTGTGCGGCCGGCACGGGAAGCTTTCTTCATGAGTTGGCCAATAAATACGGTATTAATATCGTTGGTGAATTTCAAGATATCGCGCTTTCATCGGATAAGCCGGTAAAGCTGGCTGAACGGTGCACTGTTTTCATGGAATCGGACCTGGTGTCTTATCATCAAAAGGGGCTTGCCAAAAATGACCTGATCGCCGGCCTATGCTATGCCATTGTGCACAATTATTTAAATCGCGTTGTCGGTAAAAGAAAAATCGGACGCCGTATTATGTTTTTGGGGGGTCCGTCCCTCAACAAAGGCGTGGTGGCGGCTTTTGAAAATGTGCTGGGCCACGGTCTGATTGTCCCGCGTCACAGAGAGGTGCTGGGAGCATACGGAGCTGCTATCAGTGTACAAGAAAAGATGTCCGTGGGTCAAAAGGATAAAAGCGCATTTAGAGGATTAGACAGCATCATTCACGATCGCATGGACTTTAAAGAAAAAGTGTGCCGTGCAGATCCGCAGTGCCATAATCAATGCAAATTGAAGGTATACAATTTTGACGGTCGCCGGAGCATATGGGGAGGTGAATGCGGTAGATATGAAGTCACAAAATCAGAAAGAAAAAAGAAAGAAAACTATTTTGAACTGAGAAGAGAGATTTGGGAACACCACCTGGAAAACGCTTGCGTCGAATTTAAAGGGGTTCCCATTCCGGAGGCGGATGGACGCCCCACCGTAGGAATGCAGCGATCCCTCTATGGCCTCCACGGTGCAATCCTGTGGGCTCATTTCTTTGACCATCTTGGTTTCCGTTTGGTGTTGACCCCACCCACCACTCAGCAGGTTTCAATGCTCGGTATCGAAACCATGGGGGCCGAGACCTGCTATCCGGTCAAGGTATCTCACGGCCATGTCAAGGAATTGTTGGGTCAAACACAATATCTGTTCCTTCCCGCTTTCATCGACATGCCGACACCCGAGCCTTCAGAAAGAGGGTTTTATTGCCCCCTGGTACAGAGCAACGCATACATGATCCGATCGGCACTACCCGTGGATGAATCAAATCTGATCGACCCGATAATTTATTTGAAACAGGATCCGGATACTCTGGCCATTCAGCTTTCGGAACAGATCCGAAAAAAGCTCAAGGTGACAAAAAAGAAGATAAACCGAGCACTGCATTATGGCCTTCAGAAACAGCGATCCTTTGTCAAATCCGTATATTCCAGCGGAATGGAGATACTCGAAACTTTAGATCCAGAAGAACCGCTTATTGTTGTTACCGGTCGCCCCTATAACCTTTATGATGATCGGCTGAACCTTCGATTGGGTCAGAATCTTTCTAAAATAGGGATTAAGGCGTTACCCATGGATTTTATCGATACCACTTCCGTGAGTTTGAAAGATTTCCCATCCATGTACTGGGGGCTTGGCGCTCAGATATTAAGGACCGCAAAGCGGATAAAGGAAATCCCCAACCATTTCGGCCTTCATCTGACCAATTTCGGTTGCGGTGCAGACTCCTTCATAGAACACTTCTACAAGTATATCATGGGAAATAAGGCGTATCTGATCCTTGAACTGGATGAGCACAGTGCAGTGGCAGGGGTTATGACACGGCTCGAGGCGTTCAAAAACGTCATCGATAATTCAATGATGAAAGCAGATGCCCGGCGTGAAGAACCGCTTAAAGCGGTAAATTAAAACCGATATCCCCGAAGAATCAGGCAAACATGTCGCAAGCCGAATCTCAAAAAGTGATCGACTTCCAATCTTTGAAGGATAATGTCGGTCGATTCAATCTCCGCAGAAGCAATAAAACAATTCTGATACCTGAGATGA
>CAYSUA010000062.1:0-11566 GCA_964433795.1 uncultured Desulfobacteraceae bacterium
ATCAAATCCCAGATGTCTAAACTCCCGTGGAAATGCATCTGAATTCATTCCCACCAGACAGACGACTTCAAACGGAATACTCCGCATGGGAAGCATGGCGCAAAAGGTCACCCCACCGGAAATAAACCCGGATCCGAAGCCCTCCCTGCCCAAATGATGAATCATATAAGAACGAACCACCTCCAGCGAAACGGATTCGGTATACCCGGAAAGTGTTTGATTGTTTGCCATCCCGTCAATAAGCGTTCTGAGCAGTTGAATTTCACGTTCACTGTCCTCGTCTGAATGGAACAAGTGGTCCAGCAGGGTGTGAAGGGCACGGCTCCATCCCGACAACGAATCATCTTGTTCCAGCCGTTTTGCCCAGTAAATCGTCCGTTCAACAAACTCGACTAATCGGCCGAGAACCTTAACGTCGCTTCCTTCCATTTTATCATAGGGAAGAATATCGGCGAACATTTTGTTGTCGTTGCCCCGCATGGCGTAACCCAAAAGCAGTCGTTCAATTCCGGCTTTCCAGGTATTTTCTTTAAAATCCGGAAGATCCAATTTCTCACGGTTTTTGGCATCAATGCCCCATCGGATACCGGTATCCTGAATCCAATGCTCGATGATTCCTAAATCGGATTCCGATATATTGAATTTTTTTCTGATACTGCCGACTTCCAAGAGGGACAGAACCTGTGATGAACCAAACCGGCTGGCTTTAAAGTCCAAAAGCGCGGCAAAAGCATCCACTATTCGGCTTTCATTTCGAATATTCCGGTCCGCTATGGAGAAAGGGATTCGAAGCTCATCACGGGTTTGGGCGCCGAAGACCGCTTGAACAAAGGGTGAATATGCTGCAATGTCCGGAACCATAACGATAATGTCTTTGGGAAGAAGTTCCGGCAATTCTTCAAACATTAACAACAAGTTATCATGGAGCACTTCGATTTCCCGCATGGGACTGTGACAGGAATGAGTTTGAATGCTGCTGTCCGCACCGGGTTGAAAAAGTAACCCCTGATCCGCTTCACCATTAAATTGATTTCGATCAGTAAGCATTAAAATATCGGACTGGACACAGGCCAATAGTGATAGCTGCTGCATATCATCATATTGCTCATGAAATTCACAATCGTAGGCGGTAATGATATTCAAGAAATCTCTACCCAGAGCGCCCATGGATGCCAGCAATGGATTACCTGATTCCAGGTGAAGATCCGCTTCCGCCACACCGATATCCTGATATCTTCTGTGAATTCTCTTCCGGTCCTGACCGGATACAATATCACCCCAGAATTCTTTGCAGGGATTCATAAGAAAAAGATAAACGGGAATATATCGTGATAATTCCGCAAACACATGAATATGGAAGTCCGGTAAATGGGATATTCCGAATATGGAGATCCGTTCCGGAAACTTCTCCATCGCAGGTGTCGTTTTTCGAATTTTCTTAAAAAATTGCTCCCTGAGTCGCGCCCGGTGGTGGAGGTGGAAATGGTCGTCTTCTTCTGTCAATTGTCGCCACAGAGAAGCTTGCCAGTGGGCTCCTTTTCCGGCTTCCCAAGAAAAAATCATTTCAGGTCGAAATACCAGGTACTGATCAAAAATATCTGCTATCTTTTCAGAAAGTTGATAGAGTTTTAAACCGTTGAGATCCTCCTTTAAATAAAGACTCAGCGGTTCGAATTCGGGCTGTGCCACATTTTCCGGAAGCAGTTTCATGACGCGAAACGTTAAAATACCCGGGTCAAAAAGTGTGGTGTTCGGAACATCGGCCAGCAATTTCTGGAATACTTCGTGGAGAAAGGTGTTCGGAAAGGGATAATGGATATTTGCACATATACGGTTGTGGGTTGCCAGCTTCATGGACAGCCATCTTTCCATGCCCCGGCTTTGAACGACAATCACTTCGGAGGCAAGCGGTGAAGACAGCGGTGTCTGAATGATATCAGCAAGTTGTTCAGCAAGAGATTCAAGCCGGTTGCTTGCGTGAACGTGGAATCCTTTTGGCTTGTGCATAAATCATCCTCAACAACAATGATGTTTCTATAGTTGATGGCCTCGTAAAAAGTCAGAAAAACGAGTTTTTTACGAGAGTGTTTAGTATTTGGTGTTTAGTGTTTAGCACACCAACAAGCTGATATCACATGGTTTATTTTTCTCTAAATACTAAACACAATACACTAAATACTTGATGAATTCGACTTTTTACGAATTCATCATAGTTATATGGAAATCTTTACGCCTTCAAGCCGTTTTTGTATCGACGGTTCAGTCGGCGAGACAACGAAATCCGAGGGTATTTGATGTGAAATCGGTTGGAAATCTAAATCGCGAGTCAAGCTGGATATTCTCTTCGGATACCCAGCTGCCGCCCTTTGCGATGTGGTAATCAAAATCGTTTCGTGAACCGTTTGGCGGGTTACATTTCTCTGATGTCCATTCCAATGTATTCCCCACCAGATCGGCAATACCCATTTTGTTGACCGCATCCGGATAATGGTCAACAGGCATGGTATCGGCAATTTCGCTGGTTTCAGTATTGCAGAGTCCATCTTTCCAATCGTCTCCCCAGGGGAATCGATAGCCTTTATCTGTTCTTGCCGCAGCCTCCCATTCAGCCGCCGTTGGCAGACGCTTTCCCACCCACGAAGCAAATGCCATGGCATCTAAGAGACTCACCTGAACCACCGGATGATTCCTCTTTTGATGCAATGTGCTGCCAGGCCCCGTGGGCTGGTACCAGTATGCGCCCTTAACTTCTTTCCAACTGTGAGTCGCATTCCATGCAAACCGGTATTGGCCGGTTTTTTCGTCCTTAATTTTCCGGAACCTTCCTTCATAGACGACACCAAAGCCCTTTTTTTCGGCTGTGGTCGTGTAGCCGGTTCTTTCCACGAAAACTTCGAAAAGCGCATTAATAACCGGATATTTTCCCATAAAAAAATCGTGTATCTGAATCTGCTGTTCAGGCAATTCACCAGGGGTTGGAGCCTTGCTTCCGATTGTATATGCACCACTCGGTATGAGTAAGAACTGATTAAAATGCCGCTCCATAGCACCCAAATATCGATCGAAACGCTCTGCCAGGATTCTTTTTCGTTCGGTTTCCGAGAGATCTTCAAGGTCAAACTCATCTTCATCGATATCGTATTTACCTTCAAAATCAGCACTTGCATCCTCTTTTCCCGATTCCTCAACGACAGTTACATCGTCATCTTCAACCTCCTCCTCTATTTCATCATCGAATACTTCGACTTCCTCTATGTCATCTTCATCGTCCACCATCACATCCAGCACTTCCACTACATCTGAATCCGATTCTGAATCACCGTCTTCATCATCTAATTCGGATTCTTCCACAAGATCATCGATTTCATCGACCTCTTCAAGCTCCTCCTCATTCAATTGTCCCTCTTCTTCTTCGGAATCATCCAGTTCATCATCTTCCACTTCTTCGAGTTCATCGAGTTCGGATAAATCCTCATCCTCCCCGGAATCCGTATCATCCCCTGCTCCGTCCTTGCCCTCGTCTTCTAAGACAACATCCAACACCTCGACAACCTCGGAGTCTTCCTCTGATTCATCCCCATCATCACCCTCGCTTCCATCCGCTTCCAATTCTTCAGCCTGATCGTCTAAGGGTTCAACCTCCTCAAGATCTTCATCATCCAGTTGCTCTTCTTCCTCGGACTCCTCCAATTCATCGTCTTGCAGTTCTTCAAGCTCATCCAGTTCGGATAAGTCCTCATCCTCCACAGATTCAGCATCCTCGTCCGATTCATCTTTTTCTTCATCTTCTAAGACAACATCGACAACTTCCACAATTTCAGAATCCTCCTCCGGTTCTTCGGATTCTAAATATTCGACGTCTTCTTCCGGATCGTCTGCCGGCCCGACTTCCTCCATCTCCTCTTCATCGATTGTATCGAGTTTGGAAATATCCTCCTCACTGAGGGAATCGATACCATCATGGGCTGCACTTGCCGTTACGCTCTGCGCATCATCTGAAGTTTTGGCGGGCGGTGTCCAACCGGCCTTATCTGCCAATTTATCAAGCAACGCCTTGACCGTATCATGCTCTTTCAATATCTGATTATCCGGCATATTTGTAATGAGATTGTCAAACATTCCCAAGACCTCAGCGGCTTTTTCAATGGGAAGCGGTTTCTTTGAAGACAGGGCATCCAGTATAGATCCGACAAATTCCAAAGAGTTGTCATCCGGCACCTTATTTAAAAATTCCCCGAATAATCGCGTCACCTCGGATATGCTATCCAGTGTAATGGGTTCGTCTGAAGCGAGTGCGCTGGTAAACGATTTTAAAAATGCATCCTTGGCCTCATCGCACATGCTAAACACATTGGAAGGATCGATGATGATTCCTTCGGGGTTTTTGCCATCCTTGAAAAGCTTCATGAGATCCGAATTGATTGATGATCTGATGCTGTTAAGGTTTTTCTTTTTGGATTTCATTTGCTTGGGGTTGATTACATTATCCCACACCAAAGGGACCAGTTCATCCGAATCGATGGCTCGGAGGGATTGATCCGAATCATAGAATTGTTTGATGGCGTGAATCAGCCGATACTTGAGAGATCGGGAATTCCGGTATTCTAGTGCGGATACGGCTTTTTCAATACCGGCTATGGATATGTTGTCGCTCAATACTGAACTCCTCAACGGCACGAATGATCTGCCGTCGGTGAAGGTTTCTTTTCAAGCCATTGTTTTTATGTTAAATAATAGTCATGGGGAAAATAATTAGCGTTTCGAGTCAAAAAGGTGGAACCGGCAAAACCACCACTGCTGTGAACCTGGCCGCTTCCCTTGCCTTATTCGAAAAACGAACGCTGCTTGTCGACTGCGATCCCCTTGGCAATGCCACAACTAATTTAGGTATCGACAAAAACCGCCTATCCCTTGACCTCTATGATGCACTGGTGGGTGAAGCCGGATTTCATGATATTGTTGTTTCCGGTCAACTGGAATTTCTCGACGTCATACCTGCTCATTTCAAATTGCAGCAGGTGGAAAAAAAACTGAATCAGCACCCGAACAAAAACCATGTGTTGCGGGTACTGCTCGAGCAAAATGCCGGCAGCTACGATTATATCATATTGGATTCCCCGGCGTCCCTCGGTTTTCTCACCATATGCGCCATCATCGCTGCCGACTGGTTGGTCATTCCGCTTCAATTTCAGGTTTATGCCATTGAAGGACTCGGTCAACTCTTAACGGTCATCAGAGAAATCCGTAAAAAGAAGAGACCGGATCTTAGGGTTGCCGGTGTATTGTTTACCATGCACGACACGGAAAACAAAATTATACTTCAGCACGACAGCAAATTGAGAGGTTTTAGCACCCATGTGTTTTCCACAATCATTCCATGGGATAAGACGTTGCGGGATGCCTCAAATTATCCCAAACCGCTGGCGCTTCGCGATATTACATCCCGTGGCGCCCAGGTGCATTTAGATTTTGCAAAGGAAATGATGAACCTTCTTAAGCAAAGAAGGTAATTGGTCGATAAGATATTAAACCTACAGGGATTATTGAAAATGGCGAAACTAAAAATCACAGACTCGGAAGTGATCAAATCCGGAGAAAGGGAACTCCTGGACATTATTATTGGAGATCTGGACTGGGAAGCCATTGAAAAGATCGTAAAAGAAAAGCATCAGTTAAGGATTCAAGATGATGTGGAGTTCAGGCAAGGGGACATCGTGGTCTACGATAACGCGGTGGCATATAAACTCGATTTTGATGTTAAAGTTACCCTGACCGTATTATTTGACCGTGACGGAAATTATCTCTCTTTTTCAACATCCGGAGATTTCACAAAGGACGCCATGGTTCCGGATTTGGAAGAAGAAGAATCGGAACCAGAATCTGAAATGGAGTCATCCGAGACAGATGAAGTAATTGCAGCCCAGGATCAAATTGACGACGAGCCGATTCAGGAAGAAATCGCACAATCGGAGGATTTACCTGATCAGGATGACGACGATCTGAACCAGGAAGAACCCGCACAGCCCGAAAATTCACCTGATCCGGAAGATACACTGGAACCTGACCCTCCGCCATCTTACGATCCCGAAAAGAGTCCTGATGAAAATATGTCCGGAATGGCACATCAGATAGCGGAGATGCTGTCTGAAATCAACGAGGAAAATTAAGAATAGGAAACAGATGAAAGACAATTTGGACATACGCGCCCAATTTGACGACGTTTTTAAAAAGCATATTGGTCGTTTGCTCGAAGCATTTCCTGGGGCGGCTTCGTTGCCCTTCGACCTTGCCACCATCACCGGTCTCATCTTATTGGTGGAGCGTGAAAATGAAATTGAATCATTCCCCGAATCCCCGCCGGATCGATATTTAGAGAATACACTTCTGGAAGAATTGGACGAGACCGGGTTGGATATAGACGATCATTGCCGTTCCGCTGTTCAAAATCTTTCCCAAATGGGTTTTGTTACCATCGAAGCTGAGGGGGAATTTGTCCCCAGAGAATCAACCCCGCGACTGGTGGGTGTCTTGGATAATCTTTTTTCCGGACTTCCTGGATTAAATCTTGTGGCTTATGTCCTTCAAACCATAGATGAAGCCAAATCCGGAAGAAAAGATCCGGCTTTTGCATTGGATCAATTCGACCAGACCCTTCAAAACAGAGGGGTACCCTTTTCCCTCAATCAATCTGAAACGCCGGACGCCAAAGAAAAACCCGATGCTCAAATTATCGAACAAAAACCTCCGAAGAAATTATCCCAGGAACAAAAGCAATCCTATATTCAGCGATTGTCTAAAATGAGGGCCCAATCCAATGCTACGGAATCGGATCCCGTTTTTGTGAGCAAGAGTCCATATGTAAAAGATGTTAAGGTAAAAACCCTTTTTGGAAAAACACCGGAAAATGAACCGGATGTACCTGAAGAACAGACCGTTGAAACCCCTGTTGAGGAAACCCAAGACCCTCAATCGGATATGATGGAAGGTCCAACCACGGAAGAAAATGAATCCATCCCGGAGCATGAGCAGGAAGCGGCAGAGACAGAAAAATCAAGGATACCCGGGGATGCGGCAACCGAATCGGCGGATACTACTCTGGAGACAGAACCGACTGAATCCGATGAACAGACCGTATCTGTATCTGAGGATGATGAATCGGGTGCCAACGTGGAAATGGAAACGGAAGCATCCATGGCGGATACTCCTCAAATTGATGAGCCGTCTGCCACCGCCGTTGAGCATTCGGTGGATGAGCAGGTTCAGGCATTTGAAGAATTACTGGCCATGTCCTGTCCCACCTGCGAAGCGGGCAAGGTTCGCGTTGCGGCGACGGAAAAGGGAAAAATGTACTATGTCTGCGACAGTGAAGACTGCAATTTCATTACCTGGGGAAAGCCCTATCACTTTTCATGTCTTTACTGCAAAAATCCATTTATAGTGGAATTCTATACTCCCAAAGGCGTGATGGGATTAAAATGCCCCAAGGCTACCTGCAACTATCGCCAGGATTACATCGGAAGTCCGCTCCTCCAAAATCAGGCTGCCGATTCAAACGCAGTGCACGCATCCCAGGAAACCGGCAACTCCCCTGAGCCTCCCAAGAAGAAAAAGAAAAAAGTGGTGAGAAAGAAATTTGTCCGCAGAAAACGGTAATCGTCAACTGCCCAGCCGGTCACCGATCTTCAGATTAAATTCTTTAATAAAATCCATCGCAGATATCTTCCCGGAATTTTTATATTGCACCCGCTGAACCAATATGGAGCCATTGCCGGTGGATACCACAACTCCCTTCTCATCCATTAGGATCTCTATCACCTCTCCCGGTTTTCCAAAGGCGGGACAAGGTATACCTTCCCAAACCTTAAGTCTTTCCCCTTGCAACGAGGAAACAGCACCGGGAGAGGGATTGGATCCTCTGATGAGGTTATATACCTGTTGAGTCGGCTGCGACCAGTCGATGAGTGTATCCGACTCCTTGATAACCGGTTGAAAAGAGGCTTGGGTGTTGTCTTGCGGTATGGGGTCGGCGCTGCCTTTCCTGATCAAACGAACGGCTTTCGCCACCATTTTGATACCCAGAGGGTATAGTTTTTTGAAATAGAGACTCTTCACTGTATCGTCCGGAGCGATTTCCACCTTTTCCTGTAAGATAATCGGCCCGGTATCTACTCCTTCATCGATCTGGTGTATGGTAACACCTGTCTCTGTTTCACCGCTGATGATGGCCCAGTTGATGGCAGACCCGCCCCGGTATTTCGGCAGTAGAGAGGGATGATAGTTGATGCCGCCGTGGATGGACATATCGATCATTTCTTTGGGTACAAATTGCGTAACAAATGCCAGCACAAGCAGGTCGGGGGAAAGGTTTTGAACCCATTCGATGGCGTCCGGATCTTTCAGTCTTTCCGGTTGGATGACGGGTATGTTGTTCTCTTGAGCTAATTCTTTTATGAGGTTTATTTGCCCCCCTCTATCGGGAACGGTTATGACCCCGGCAATACTTTCCCCCTGTTCAATGAGCACTTGCAAAGCTTCTTTTCCGAATGCCGCCTGGCCGATAAAAATGATTCGCATGAAAAACCCTCCTTCTAAAATCTCAAATTCCAAGTACCCCGCCAGAAAGACGGCGGGCAAGCAAAATACAAATAATTTTCAAATTACAATGCCTGGTTATCTACTAAAGCCAAGTTGTTGAATGGAATAGGTGTTGAAGGTGAGCCGATTCGCGGATGTATGACTGTCTGAGTGCATTAGGGAGCGTTATATCGAACAGCATGAAGGTGCAGCGATAAACCATAAAATTTTCTTGTTGAACCGGATGCTTTGTTAATATCGGTGCCCTGTTCGGTGTTACGCCCCCTTATGCGCGAGTTTCATACTTCTGCGAAGCGGGTTATCTTCAGCGCCGAAACTGCTTAACTTGGGCTTTTTGGATAACCACATTACAATATTCAATGACCAAAACAGAGTCAGATTTCGAATTTAGATCTTTTACCTCCACCAATATCATATTCGCGTTTGGGATTTGAT
The DNA here is from genome assembly GCA_964433795.1 of uncultured Desulfobacteraceae bacterium. Classification (GTDB taxonomy): domain Bacteria; phylum Desulfobacterota; class Desulfobacteria; order Desulfobacterales; family SURF-15; genus DUZK01. Next base: position 9,031 of record CAYSUA010000062.1, read on the forward strand.
ATTTATGATTGCGGGTTTATCCGGATTAGGGATGGGATAGAGGCAGGAAGAACACAAATCGGCTGCCCTGCCCTTCATCACTTTCTGCATAGATTTTTCCCTTGTGTTCCTCCACAGCCATCTTACAAAATGTGAGGCCCAAGCCGGTGGTAAATTTTCTTCCGTCCTTTCGGCTGCTCACCTGCATGAATTTATCGAATATGGCTTCTCGAAACTCCGGAGGAATGCCGGGTCCCTTATCCTTGACGAAAAACTGTATCTGGCTGGAATCCACAGGAATGTATCCGATTTCGATGATTTCACCGGCCGGTGAAAACTGGATGGCGTTGGTCAATAGATTTTGAAGCACCCTGAGCAGAATTCCACGATCGGCGTTAAGATAGATATTCCCACCATCAGACGGCACTTTTTCCACCACGGTAAGATCCCTGCTCCGGGACAACCCGTATATGCGAGATGCGGCTTCTTTTATAAGATCTGCAGGATCGATCCTTTCGAGATAGAGCTTAAGACTCCGGTCTTCCAGTCTGGCGATATCCAGTAGATCGGTTATCATCCGATACAGGGTATCACAGCCGGATCTTGCGGCTTCAACATACTCGAGGTTTTCACCCCCAGTGACATAAGACAGAATATCGATATTGGCCATCACCTCTGAAATGGGTCCCTTGAGATCATGGATCAACATATTGAAAAGTTCGGTTCGAATCTTTTCCAGTTTCCGGAGTTGGATATTTTTGTCGTTAAGATTTTTCTTGCTCCTTCTCAAAGATTCGGCAAGCCTGTTCTTTTCAAGGGCACTGATCACGTGACCTGCAATGTTCAGCAAAATGGTCTGATCCGCTTTGCTGAATCGATCACTTCCCATTTTTTCGGTGACACTGATGATCCCGATCATCTTGTTTTGGCTCAGTATGGGTGCGAGCAGAAAAGCATCTTTTTTGTAATGATCGAATCGATTGGAAAATAGACTCCGGTCTGAGGTTTTATCCACGGAAAGTAGTTTTTTGTTCTTCACCACCCAGGACGACGGGGAATCTTGATCAATGGATTGTTTAACACCTATCAAATGAGGGCTGGTTGCTGCGGCCACTTCAAGATTCTTTCGCCCTTTGACCAGCATGATGGACCCGCGTTCAGTGCCCATGCAGGAAACTACATCGGAAAGGATTCGCTGAAGCTTTTCCTTGAAGTCCAGCCTGGAGGTATTGGCCGTCCACGTAATGGACATTAGGGTTTCAAGAATCTTTTCGTCTTTATTCATGATATATCGCCCATCCCTATAGACAGTGTTTTAACAGCTCATTTGCCCCTTGGTTTTCCGGGTCTTTCTTCAATACGGTGTCCAGTATCTGTTCTGCGCGAAGCACCTGACCCGTATCAATGTAATTTTTTGCTATTTTCAACTGAATATCGACATCGTCATGATTTCTCTTTCCCGCTTCAATAAAATAACTCAACGCCTTTCTCGGTTGCCCCAGGTTCTCATTGATAACGCCCAACTTGTATATAACATCTTCACGGTTCGGTGTCTGCTCCAATACGAACTCCATGAGTTTTCCCGCATACTCGTTTACGCCGGATTCCATACAATAATCAGCCACATCCTCGTGTATTCCTAAAGAGTTGCTCGAAAGTTCAATGGCACGATCAAATACCTTTTGCGCCTTGTTAACCATCCCTTTTTTAACTAGGACTTTTCCGAAATTAACCCCCCGGGTGACATGCCGCGGGCTGATGTTCATGGCTTTGTCAAAAAATTCTGAGGCTTTTTCGATGTCGTTTTGTTTGAGATGCAGCTCACCCAAATTGTGAAAGGCGATGACATCGAGCTTATTCATGTCGGCGGCCTTGGTCAGCCACTTTTCTGCTTCTTCATAATCGTTTCTTCCAAGGTGGATTTTCCCGAGTTCCCGCATGGGCCGTGTTGATAGCGGGTCTGCCTCCATGGCTTGCTTGGCTTCTTCGATGGCGGCTTCAATATCTCCTGCTTCTTCAAAATCTCTGGCCAGCTTTAGATGATGAAACATGGGAGGCGGGTTATTCGCTTTTTCTATGACAATGGAGATTTTATCTCCCAGAGATTTTACCGTCAGGGGCTTTAAAAGATAGGCGTCGATATCTGATTCTGCCGATTCTGCGACGATTTCCCGATTGGCTTCAGCCGTCACCATAACAATCGGCATATCCCTTAAGTTTTTATCCTCCCGGATGCGCTCCAAGAGTTCACCACCGGTCATTACCGGCATATTCCAATCGACAATGGCAAGATCAACGGGTTCTTTTTGTAAAAGGGCCCAGGCCTCGAGACCGTTGGTGGCGAATCGAAAAACAGATCCGTAATTGAGTACTTTCAGCATGCCACGAATGGAGCGGCACATATTCTCAATGTCATCGACAATGAGGACACTCATACGTTGTAGATCGATCATGAAATTACTCCTGTGACCTGCCGACAGCTATATATCAACATCTCGAAAATCCTTCTAAACCCATCATTCCAGCGCTCCACTATTCCAGTATTCCAATAGTGAGC
>CAYSUA010000062.1:11576-16227 GCA_964433795.1 uncultured Desulfobacteraceae bacterium
GTTTTTTACTTACGTTCAACATTATCGTGTAGCATGGAATGGTGGAATGCCAGTATTCTTCCGCCGATTGGCGGTATGAGCGAAGCGAACTTTGTTCTTTATGCTCGTGGTGCCTGCCACAGATTGGCTTCAATATTAAAATCTTCAAGTTTATTTTTTACTATCGCCACCTGCCCTGTGGGAAACACGATATAAAAGAGCGCATGGTTCTGTTTTGCGAACTCGGAGAACAGTTTCCAACGCTCCGCAGGTTCCCCTTTTTCCAGAGTCTCTTTGGTTTCAACGGCAAATATCCGAAACTGTTTAATCTTTACACTTGTAACTTCTGGAATATAGGTTTCGCCCGTTGACTTTCGAATCACGCGTTGGGGTGAATCAAAACCGGGTATGGCTGCATGAATTTTTTCGTTATTTTTTTCAGCGAGGATATCCACAACATATTTGATCATCCGGTCAAGTGGAGATTTTAACTCGGTCGATTTCTTAAAAGACTTAATCATAAGGCTTTCCGATTATTTCACTGCCTGAATTAAAGTTAATACAGCACCTGTTTATATATCGGCAAATAAAATTTTATTTTAAGTTTTATTAAATACCATATGTTGATGATATTTCAAAGGAAAAATCCTTCCCCGAACATTCTGCAGCAAGCGTTTTCAGGCAGCGATACCCATCCAGTTGTGATATTCAAGCATATTGATTCTGAGTATCAGTTAAGATACAGTCGGAACCTGCTCCAACTACCACTGCAGGAGCAGCACATCAATCGGGTGTCGGATGTGGTTTTTGAGAAGCATTATCAGGTAATGTCGAGCGTAAAACTGGAATCGGGGAGATCAAATTGGAAGATGAATTCACGGTCAGACTTGCACGGTTAAGAGAACAGATATGCGAATTGAACATCGACACCATGCTGGTACAGGCAGAAGAAAACCGTCGATATTTAAGCGGTTTTACCGGAGAGGATGGAAACTTTGACGAATCTGCCGGCGCACTTTTGATTACTGAAAAAGAGATGATCCTGGCCACTGATTCTCGCTATTTACTCCAGGCCCGCAGAGAAGTGCCCGGGTGTGAGGTATTTTGCTATAAACAAGGGCTTTCCGAATCACTGCCGGAACTGCTTAAGCGCTTAAACACCAGACGGTTGGGATTTGAAGCCAGTCGCCTTTCCTTTAACCAACACAAAAAAATATCCGAAACGCTGAAAACGAAAGCCATTACTTTTGAACTTGTGGAAACAGAACATTTGTTGGAATTGCTTCGCGCGGTTAAGGACGAGACCGAGGTTAAAAACATCGCCCTGGCATTGGATCTCGCCGAATCAGTATTCAGGCAAGTGGTATCAGACCTGAAACCCGGCTTAACCGAAAAGAAAATTGCATGGGATCTCGAAAAAGGAATGCGTGAAGCCGGTGCTGAGAATATTTCTTTTCCGGTTATTGTGGCATCCGGGCCCAACAGTGCTCTTCCCCATGCCGTCCCCGGTGAGCGCCGAATTAGAGAAGGGGAACCGATTCTCATTGACTGGGGTGCGAAGTACAATGGATATTGCTCGGACATTACACGAACTCTTGTAATGGGCAAACCGGATGAAACCTTTAAAAAGATATTTGAAACCGTGTCCGAAGCCCAGCGACGTGCTATTGATGCGGTCAAACCGGGAGTGAGCACCAAAACAATTGATGCCATCGCCCGGCAGTATATAGAAGATCAGAAATTTCAGGGAAAATTCGGACACAGTCTCGGCCATGGGGTCGGGCTTGCGATCCATGAATATCCGAGATTGAGTCAATTTTATGACAAACCGCTTAAGCTCGGTATGGTCACCACGATGGAACCGGGAATCTATATCCCTGAATGGGGAGGTATCCGGTTGGAGAACATGATCGTTGTCCGGGAAAGCGGAGCAGAAGTTTTAAACAAATTGGACATGGTCAGCCATATCGAAGGGATATCCGGATAAAGGCAGTCATGGTAATGGTATCAACGGACGAATCTGTCGACCGCTACATCAACTATCTTATATTCGAAAAAGGACTTTCGGAGAAGACCATCGAGTCTTATTCGCGGGATCTCACACGTTTCCTCAACTATTTAAAATCAAACGATATATCCCATCTCTCAAAAGTCGATACCCCTTTGATCTTAAAGTACTTGATCGAACTTCGAGATACCGGCCTTAAGCAACGATCCAGAGCCCGACACCTTGTATCGTTAAGGGGTTTCTTCAGGTTTCTGGTGCAAGAAAAGATGATACCCAAAGACCCGATCCGTAACGTGGAACTGCCCAAATCGACTCTAAAACTCCCGGATGTGATGTCTGTTGAAGAAATTGAACGGCTCCTCAATACTCCGAACCCTGAAACCCCGAGAGGTATTCGAGATGCAGCCATGATGGAACTCCTGTATGCCGCCGGTTTAAGGGTTTCGGAACTCATCTCATTGAAACTGCAAGACGTCAATCGTGATGCCGGTTTCGTGAGGGTATTCGGAAAAGGATCAAAGGAAAGGGTGGTGCCCATCGGCCGGTATGCCCAGGGAAAAATTGAGGAGTATATCCTGTCTGCAAGACCGCTCTTGTTGAAAAAAACGGTCAGCCGCTATCTATTTGTTGCCAGGGCGGGCAAGCCCATGACACGCCAGGGCTTTTGGAAACTTCTACGCAACTATGTGATAAAGGCGAATATCAATAAAACGATAACCCCCCATACTATTCGTCATTCTTTTGCCAGTCATCTTTTGGAAGGTGGCGCCGATCTGCGGGCGATTCAGGAAATGCTGGGACATGTGGACATTTCAACGACCCAGATCTATACCCATGTGGCACGGGAATATGTGAAGAAAATGCATGAAAAGTATCATCCGCGGGGATAGGGGTCGAAAAAGGGGGTGTCGGGTGGATGTCCCACGTCCACCCGACAAATCATAAAAAGGAGGTAATGAAAACGGGTCAATCATTAATATAGCAATAGTTATGCCATCTGTGCCGGTCAATTCTTTTGTATTGATATTTTAGACAGTTACTCCTTTATATTCTATTACATCTTTGAAAAATAAAGTGGCGCGTTGACGGGATATTGACAGTATCCCGATTTAAAATCGACGCACCGTCAAATTATGATAACGGCTCGGACATGAGAAAGGTCTTTAACCGTTCGGCGTGACGATTTTCTTCAGATATAATCCTGTCCAACAGCGTTAGGGTCTCTTGATCGGTAACCGCTGAACAGATCAGTTGATAGAAAAGAGCCGTATCCTTTTCGAACTCAATCATGGTTGCTATCAATTCTTTAATATTTCCCAATTTGGAAAAATTAGTATCACCAAGAGAAAAACTCTGATCCCCCAGCATCTCCTTGAGAAGGTTTTTCCCCATTTCCTCGAGATGGCTCATATCCGTGCTCTCTTTAGGAGTCGGTCTCAATTGAGAAAACCACTCCACGTGCTGTCTCTCTTCGTTTTCCATCCATTGAAGTAGTGACACCAGTTCGGGCTCGGATACTTCTTTTTGAGCCGATTGAAGAAGTTTCTCTCCGTTCTGTTCAATCTGTACTGCCAAATCGATGATTTCGTTTATAGAAAACAAGCGCTCAACCCTCTTTCTGCCACACGACACGGCCGTTTTGAATCGTCTGTTTCGGGGCGATATGAACCGATCCCTTAAGCACCTCCTCTTCCGAATCCTGAAAACTAAATTCTCCGGATTCCAATTCGAAAACGGCTATATCAGCAAAAGCCCCTTTCTTAAGGGTGCCGATCTCTTCTGTTTTATCCAAAAGGCGCGCAGGATTTGAAGTGGCACAGGCAATAACCGTGTTAATATCCAATCCCAGATTCATTAACTTTGAAAGGGTATGTGCTAAATCTTTGACAATACCGTCACGCCCGCCCCGTGTCAGATCAGTTGAAATGGTATCCGGAAGAAAGTTCTGTGCAAACAACGCGCGTGCAACTTCAAAGCTTACATGAAACCGGCCATGACCGACATCGAAAATAACCCCTTTTTCCCGCGCATTGATAACGGCAGGGAAAATATCTCCATCTTCATTTAAGACGCCGTTGGCCTTGCCGTGCAGGAAGTGGCTTACAATATCACCGGGTTCAAGCAACTCCAGGATTTGAGCCAGCGGCACTGGTGGATTCGTGACATGAACCATTACCGGTAATCCCCCGGCAAGTGCGGCTGCCTGTTTTGCAAGACGCAAGGGTTCGATACCGTTTTCACCCACGACTTCAGCTTGCTGACGAACCTTTATGCCAAAGATAACGTCTCGGTTGGCATTGGCCATATCTGCAGCTCGTTGTGGATCGTGCAATGTTAAATAAGTCGATTCGCCCACATCGATATCGGCCAAACCGATAGACGAAATATGCAGAAATGAAAAAATCCGAATCTCGGAAGGTTCAATGATATATTCTCTGAATCCGGGAAAAGTAGCTGCTCCTGCGCTTCCGCCATCCACAAGAGATGTCACGCCGCTTGGGTAACAAGCCGCTTCCAAGTCTTTTCCCAAACCGAGATCTCCCAGGTAAAACGCATGAGCATGCATGTCGATGAATCCGGGCGCCACCAGCAATCCTTCGGCATCGATTACCTGACTGGCTTCGGAAGCGTTTATGTCGGGAGCCACTTCTTCTATTCGGTTTC
>CAYSUA010000063.1:0-13471 GCA_964433795.1 uncultured Desulfobacteraceae bacterium
GCGGATGTATGACTGTCTGAGTGCATTAGGGGGCGTTGCATCGAACAGCATGAATATGCTCCAATATGTCTTAACTGTTTGTTATTGAACTCGATGCTTTGGTTATGTCGGTGCCCTGTTCGGTGTTATGCCCCCTTATGTGCGAGTTTCATACGTCTGCGAATCGGGTTGCCTTCAACGCCGAATCGACTCAACTTGAGCCATCTGAATAACCAGATTATTTAATTTAATTATCTTAAGAATAAAGAGAGTTACGACCCGTGCTCGCACCTCTGCTGAAGGTCCTTCCATGCCCGATCCGTCTCAGCCTGGATGGCACGAATCTGTTCTTTGGACAAATGTTTGTATCGACCTTGAAGGGACAGATAGGCATCAACCGGCTGCCCGCTGGATTCATAGGTCAGGCGGTAGTGAAGCCCGTCAATGATTTCATATAAAGGGAAGATGTTTGTCTCTACGGCCATGGTGCTGGTTTTGGGAGACATGTCCTCTGCAATTTTCCACCCCGTGTTGCAGGGTGAGAGCAGGTGAATGAACCGGGTCCCTTTCATCGATTTGGCCCGCTTTACCTTTTCCATGAGATCGTCCGGAAACCCGGCAGTGGCGGTGGCGGCATACGGAATCCGGTGGGCCGCCATGATTTCCATGATCTGTTTTTTTCGCCGGGTGTTTCCCGTGGGAGTGGTTCCGGTCCACGTATGCCGAGGGGTTGCAGATGAGACCTGGATGCCTGTATTCATGTATCCCTCGTTGTCCACACAAACATAGATGATATCCTCGTTCCGGTCCGCAGCTCCCGAAAGAGACTGGAGTCCGATATCGAAGGTACCCCCGTCCCCGGCAAAGGCCAGTACCGGAATGTCATGGATTCCCTGGGTTTTAAGGGCGTTGGATATTCCTGCCGCACTGGCTGCAGCCACCTCGAACGCCGCATGGTACATGGGAACATTTGCAGATGCATTGGGAAAGGGGCCCGCGATGATCGATACACAGGAGGGGACCACCACGACAACGGCCCGGGATCCCAGGGCCCGAAGCACCATCCGCATGGACATAGCCGAACCGCATCCCGGACAGGCCGAATGTCCCGGGCGCAGGATATCCACAGGCTTTTCTTCCACAGTGGTCATCAGTCCTCCTCCATCCAGATGGGGCCGTCCAGAAAAGTTTCACGATTCAAGGCATCCTGTACGATTTTTTCGATCAGCACGTCATCCACATCGGTTCCGCCGATTCCGGCAAGATACCCCTGTATTCTCTTTTGGCCCGGGCTGTTGGAAAGCGCGGCCTTGAGTTCCGAGCAGAAAATACCCTCCCGGCCCAGGGATATATTCCGGTCGATGACCGCAATTGTCGCCACCGGATCCAGCACCGACCGGACCGCTGCTGTCGGGAAAGGTCGAAACAGCCGGATCTTGAGCAATCCCACCCGTATTCCCTGATCCCGCATCCGTTTAAGGGTGATTCTGGCTGTGGAGGTGATGGTGGCGGAGGTGACCAGAATCAGATCGGCATCTTCCGTATTCACGGCTTCGACGAGTCCGTATCCCCTATCGAATACGTCGCTGAATTCATGATCCACCTGCTCGACTGTTTCCAGAGTAAGCTCCATTGCTTCGTGACTCAGCTCCCGAAACCGGCGATACTGCTTCTGGGTGACAACCGCCCCCACAAAGCTGGGGTTTTCCACATCGAATCGGCGAGGCAGAGAGACTGCAGGTAAAAAACGGTTGACCTGTTCCGGCTCCGGAAAGTCCACAGGCTCCATGAAGTGCGATATGAAATTGGCTTCCAGCACTACCATGCACGGCAGCATCACCGTTTCCGCAATGCGAAACGCCTGAAAGATGGAATCCGCCGCTTCCTGATTGTTTTCCACATAGATTTGAATCCAACCCGTATCCCGCTGGGATAGACTGTCGGTCTGATCGCTCCAGAACGCCCAGGGAAGCGCCAGGGTCCGGTTTACACAGGCCATGACCACCGGTGTGCGGGCGCCGGCGGCAAAATGGAGCATCTCGTGCATCAGCGCCAAACCCTGGGAAGAGGTGGCGGTAAAAGTGCGGGCTCCGGTGAGCGAAGCCGAGATGCAGGCGGCCATGGCCGAATGCTCGGATTCCATGCGCATCATGATCCCCTCGAGATTTCCCGATGCCTCGGTTTCCGAGAGTTTTTCGTAAATGGGGGTTTGGGGTGTAATGGGATAGGCGGCCACGATTCCGGGCCTGCTCAGTCGAACCGCTTCAGCAACCGCATGGTTTCCTGTGAGAAATTGTTTCACCGGCTCTCTCCCAGTTCCATGACCCCCCTCACGCAAACGGCCGCACACGTTCCGCACCCCTTGCAGTAGTCTTCACTGGGACCGTAAATACTGCGTTCTCTGTGGAGGGAGTGAATCGACATGTCCGGGCAGAACAGCATACAACGCTCGCATCCGATACAGGTGCCGCAAAAAAAGCAGCGCCCTGCCTCTGATACTGCCTGGTCCCGGCTGAAAGATTGGATCTCTTCTTCAAACCCTTTGGTTTCGATTCGATGCCGAATCGGCTCGGACGGCTGGGAGATCAGACAAAACGGGTTCAGGTCTTCGAACCGAACGATTTTTTTAGTATCCCAGTGGGATCTCCCCTGGAAAAAAGATTGGATGGAAAATCCGGGTCCGTCCGCCAGCAGCACGTCTTCATCAGATCGATCATAGATAGAAGGGTTGAGTTTCAGATGAATATGGAGGGCTGCCCGCTTGCCGGCCCCGATGGCTTCCGCCACCGATCCGGGTGTTTTCACTGTATCGCCGCCGGCGTAAAGACCGGGAATGGCAGTGGCGAGGGTGACCGGATCCGCCTGAACAAGTCCGTGTTCAGGAAGGTCGGCTATTCCCTCAGCCAGGGGTCCGAGATGGACTGCCTCACCGATGGCCACCATGACATGGTCCGCCGGGCGTTCCATACACTCATTTTTATCCAGTGTCGGTATAATTTCTCCCTGTTCCATACAAAAGGAGGTACATCGGCCAAAGGCTACCCCGGACACTCGGCCGTTTCGTTCCGTAAACCGCAAAACCCCCCACCCGAAATGAAAACGGATTCCCTCCTTTTGGGCGTCCCGTTTTGCGATCTCGGAAGCGGGCATGTCTTCTTCCTGTTCGAGGCACACCACTTCTACGGATTCCGCCCCGAGACGGCGTGCCGATAGGGCTGCGTCCAGCGCCACGTCTCCGCCGCCGATCACTACCACGGGACCTTGAATGGAAGTCGGTTGTTTTTGCCGCACCTGCCTTAAGAATTCAACCCCAGGCTCAATCCCCTGAGATCGACTTCCCGGGATCTCAAGGATTCGGCTTTTCGTTGCCCCGACCGCCAGAAAGACCGATCGAAAACCGTTAAGCAAATCCCTTAACATTGAGGCGTTTACATCTAAACCCGTACGGATGTCGCCAATTAAAGGGATAATGCGGGAGAGGTCTTTATCGAGAGCATCTTCCGGCAGTCGATACGAGGGTATGGCCGTGCGAAGCACACCGCCCAGCTTTTTCTCGGCTTCAAGAAGCGTTACCGGATGACCCATTCGCGACAGATGATAGGCGGCGGACAGTCCCGCCGGACCCGCCCCGACCACGGCAATCGGCTGCCCCTTTCCGGCATCTGTGAGCGGTTCGGACACGGCGGTCCCCAGTTCCGACGCACTTCGTTCCATGGCCCGGATCTGGACGGTACCGTCCCATTTCTCACGATTGCAGTCTGTCTGGCAGGGATGGTAGCAGACCCGCCCGCAAACACCGGGCAGCGGGGATTCCTTAAGAAACAAGCCCAGTGCAGCATCGAAATCCCCTTCCGTTGCTCGGTGAATCGCATTGGGAATGTCGTTTCCGGCCGGGCATCCAACGCGGCATGGAGACAGCTTCTCTCTAAACTCCGGCCGCCGGCTGTCCCAGGCCCCTGTTTTAAAGGCTTCGGTGGAGGACCGGGAAATGGGGATGATCGACTCCGGATCGATACATTTGGGTAGCGGTTTATTCATTTGACGGCTCATAAATGTTTACTGATTCGTAGGCTCGACGAGCGGCTTCCAGATTCTCCTGCTTTTTAGCCGGTATCTTATCTTCAATGGCTGAAAGCAAACTGTCCAGCGGAAGATGATCCACCATTCGCCAGTACGCCCCCAAGATGGCGGTGTTCATGACCCTCCCTAAACCGAGACTTTCCGATATTTTTCGGGCATCGATTAGGGCCAGCGTAAAGGAATGCAATGGATTCAACGAGTCATAGGCGTGATCGGTATTGATACAGATGCGCCCGTTCGTTCGAAGACTGGACCGGATCTCTTCGGTATCAATGAGGCTGTCGTCCAGGCAGATCAGTTCGTGGGGATTCCGGATACTGCATTTCAAAAGGATCTTTTCATCATCCACCCTGAGAAAACTCATCACCGGAGCACCGCGCCGTTCACCTCCGAATACGGAAAAACACTGGGGATACAAACCGGCGTTGAAAAAGGCCAGCCCGAGCATCTGGGAAGCGATAACAACGCCCTGCCCGCCTCGGCCCATGAATTTAATTTCGTTCATCTTCACCGCTCGGCTTTATCCTCCCTCGAATGTCTCTCGTCAAAGGCGTATCGAAGGGTATAAGTGATAACCATCAGGGATGTCAAGACGACACAAAAAGAGAACTACGCGCGGACGTCGACTTGAGAGCCGATAGGACTCTTTTGGCGGGTGGCCATTCTACCATTGGTTGAGTATGTAAAGATCGGATTGGCGGATACTGCATAGTATCGGTTCGGAGAGACTTGATCGTTGGGGTGTTTCTCCTTAACAACCGATTGGGATGCTCTGTTCATGCGCATCAGATCGGCTGCCGTGTATGGCAGAGATTGAGATTTATTCGCACCCAGTGTTATTGAAACATTCATCATCGAACCGTTTTCCTCTGTGAAGTGTTGTCACATAATATATACAACCGGAAGATTTTGCACAATACGGTAAGTGTATGATTTTTCTTCGTATTTTTTGATCCGGATTTGCAAAATAAGTTACGACGATACTATTAGTCGCAAAGGGAAAATAGGCACGACGATATTACGTAAAGCGTATTATAAAATATACGCGATCTAATACAAAAGGATGAGATGCAGACCCGTTTTCGCCCGGGTTACCACTCAGATAATCACTCATATGTGTGTTGCCATTCAAAAGCGTTTGACAGCCACAGGCTTCTCCGTGATAAAAATAAACAACCATGACACCAAAAGAAAGACAACTGGCCGCCATTCGAGGGGAGATGACCGACCGTATATCAGTCGATGCCATTTACATCCATAATCAACCGGAGATTGCAAAACTCATGGGCGTCTCCCCCAATCAGGTGCTGGATGAATTGGGGATTGACGGGCGGGTGATCCTGCTGGAATACCAAAACGAGTTTTCCACGCCCTCGGATAATCCTGACCGAATAGTGTGGAGCACCACCCTGCTGGATGAATACAGCTCCCAATACGGAACCTCTCGCGTCTATCCCCTGGCAAGTGCCGGAAGCATTGCAGATATCGAGGCATATGACTGGCCGGATCCAAATGCATACAATTATGAAAAATCCGCCCAGGTGGCTAAAAAATACGGAAACAACTATGCGGTGCGCGGGCCGTTCTGGGTGCCGGCCTTCTGCAAAGCCTGTGATCTATTCGGCATGGAAAACGCCATGGTCAAAATGATGATCGAACCGGATATTTTCCGGGCCGTATTGAAAAAAATCACCGACATCTATGTGGAAATCTGCGAACGGTTTTTGGAAGCCTGTGGTGAATCCCTCCCGGTTTTTTACATAGGGGATGATTTCGCCACGCAACGGGGGTTAATGACATCTCCTGACAAATGGCGCGAATTCATCAAACCCTGTCTGGATCGAATCTTCGAGGTGGGGCGAAAAAGAAATAAATACATCTGGTTTCATTCCTGCGGGGATATCACTTCCGTGCTGCCGGATTTGATCGAGATGGGCATGCATGTATGGGAAACCGTTCAACTCCATACGCTTCCAATCTCACCCGAAGAATTGAAAGCCCAATTCGGGAACCGGATCGCCTTTTTTGGCGGCATCAATACCCAGACCCTTCCCTTTGCCGGTCCGGAAGAGACTCAGACAGCGGTGGAAAATTCCATAACCGCTTTGGGTAAAGGCGGCGGCTATATATGCGGGCCGGATCACACGATCAATGCGGATGTTCCCGCCCGGAATACCATAGCGCTTTTTCAATCCGCTTGCGCCTTCAGGGGGGACGGTTATACTCTTTAGCCGTCTCATTTCCACAAACCACCTTTACGAGGAGACGTATCTGTGAACACGATGAGTGCAGGACAAGCGGTGATCGAGCTTTTGAAGGCGGAACAGGTAAGGCATATTTTCGGTATCGTCGGTTCGACGTTTTTGGACGTCCTGGACGTCTTGTACGACGATAAAAGCATAGAATATATCAACGTGCGACACGAGCAAGGAGCCGCATTTATGGCCGACGGCATGGCACGGGCAACGGGGTTACCGGCGGTGTGTCTCGTTACGGGTGGTCCGGGAGCCATGAATCTCCTCACCGGGATAGGAGCGGCGCATGTTGCGCATACGCCGGTCGTTGCCATTGCCGGAGGCCCAATTTCCGGCAATTATTTCAAAGACTCGTTCCAGGAATTTGACCTGGTCAATATCTTTCGGCCGGTGACCAAGCTGTCGGTGCAAGTGAATAAACCTGAGCGTATCTCGGAAATCCTGCGCCATGCCTTCCGCACCGCCATGACCGGACGCAAGGGACCCGTATTCGTCGAAATTCCGCGTGATTTCTTGAATAATCAAATTGTGCAGACGGAGATAATCCCGCCGGATCAGTACCGACCCACACATCCTCCGCAGCCGCACCCGGATGCCATTCAGAAAGCCGTGCGTTTGCTTCACGATGCTGAGCGTCCGTTGCTCCTTATTGGCGGCGGGGTCACCTGGGCCGGCGCCAACGCGCTGCTCGTCCACCTCAGCGAGCAACTCTCCCTCCCCATGATCACCGCTTACGGGCGCAACGATGCCGTACCCAACGATCACCCGCTCTACATCGGCCCTCTGGGCCGTGCAGGATCGCCGGAAGCTGCCACCGCTTGCCGTCGTGCGGATTTAATCTTCGTCGTCGGCTCACGATTGGGGCATTTTACGACCTATTACGATGATCGCTATATCCAGCCGGGCACGCGCATTGTGCAGATCGATATCGACAGTCGCGACATGGGTCGCACGTACCCCGTTACCGTGGGCTTGCAAGCCGATGCGAAAGAAGCAGTAACGGCGCTTCTGAAAAACCTGAGTCAAGAACATGCAACCGGAACACGTAACGCCTGGCAGGAGGAAGCGCGGGCCTTGCACGATGCGCGCCGGTCGCGTCTCGCACAAGAAACCAATCTGATCTCGTTGCCGTTGAAACCCCAACGTATCTATGCAGAGTTGCGTCGTGTTCTTCCGCCCGAGACCGTTGTCACCCTGGATGCCGGGGCCGCCCCGGCCTATGGCTACGACCGGTTACAGTTTTCAAAACCCCGAACCTTCTTCACCCCGCTCGATTTGGGCGGGCTGGGCTTTGCGTTTCCTACGGCCCTGGGGGCGAAGCTGGGACGCCCGGAAGCCCCGGTGTTAGCCATCCACGGAGATGGCGGGTTTCTCATGAACGCACAGGAGCTTGAGACGGCTGTTCGTCATGGGATCAACGTGGTTGTCCTGGTGATGAACAACAACTGCTGGGGCTCTGAAAAGGCATATCAAAAGCATTTTTACCAGGGGCGTTATGTCGGCGCCGATATCGAAAATCCACGCTACGACAAGTATGCTGAACTCTTTGGGGCACAGGGGTTCTACATTGAGCATCGGGATCAGATCGGAGATGCCGTTCAGGCAGCCTTGGCGTGCGGGAAACCCGCCGTCATCGAAATCCCCATTGACCCGGATGAATTTCCCGTACCCGCAACAGCAGTGCGCCGTTGACGTATCCGAAATGGCCTGGTGGCATAATATCGACCCCATTCCCCGTCCGGATAGACACCGATTTACTCGATGATCAGTGGGCAATACCCAACCCGATGAGAACGACTCCGCCCACTGCCAGACACACACCGATAACGATTCTTCTCGTGACGGTTTCCTGTCTGAAAACAAGAGCGGTTAGCATCGTAAACATGGGATAAGCGGATATGATGGGGGAGGTGATAATCACATCGCCAACAGATAGTGCACTGTACATGCACCAGATGGCGATCCCGATCAATATGCCGGTGGCAATGAATATGAGGAGCCCTTTGGGATGAAGTTTGCTGGGTTTCAGCAAATGGCCCGTCCGGATACGGTATACGGCCAGCGCTCCGAAAAAAGCAACCATGAAGGTTGTAAAACCGGCCATAAACGGATTCGGCATCAATTGAAGTCCGAACCGTCCCAGCGTATGGGTCAACCCCCGGATTACCGCTGCCCCGGTCGCAAGTAAAAGAGCGGATTTGACGATGCTGCCGACCTCCCGAGGGTTCCAGGATAACGTTGCCACACCGGCCACGGTGCATACCGTACCGATGGCAATCTGCGTCGTTAGTCTCTCCTCTAAAAACAGGACCGCGGTCACCGTTGCAAAAAACGGGGCCGTGGCACAAAAGGTTGCCGATATGGTGGGACCGATTCGCCGGTTGGCTTCAAAGGCAAGAAAAGTAGAAAAAAGCGGATGGAGGCACCCGATGCCTGCAAAAACCCAAAACCCCGGGGTGAACCAATCCGCCTGTCGCATCCAAAAAGGGGCGGACAAAAGATAGAGTGTCAGCGTGGTCGTGATGGTAATGGTCGATCCGGTCTGGGCATCCAGGTAATTAAGCCCGCGGCGGGTGATCACCACATTGAATCCAAAAAAGAGGGCGGCACCTGTGGCAAGAAGAATCGGCAGCAGCGAAATATCGTTCATAAAAATGGCGCCCTTTTCAATGACCGGTACCCTTGGGGCAATGAAAAAGTATCTAAAAGAATGAAAAGGGGTTGGTGAATTTCACCGAACCCCTTTATATTTCTGGTGCCGGAGGTCGGAATCGAACCGACACGGACGCAAGGTCCACTGGATTTTGAGTCCAGCGCGTCTACCAGTTTCACCACTCCGGCGATAATAACAATAGGAATCTAATACCCTAATTGATCGTAAACAAAATGGAGAACCGTATTAAGTATCTAAAATAATTTCCTGTTTCGTCGTTTGTTCTAATTCTCATATATCTTCTATCAATGAAATATAATTTTAAGAGCAATCTCTCCATTTTGTTTACCCGTTGGGAAAGCCTATGCTACCCCATCTTCTGCGTTGCCAAGGGTTCGCAGTAGTATACTACAGCTTCACCCTTGGACGCCTTGAAGCTGGGGTACCCTCGACTTTCGTTCAATCAGGGTAATAGTCAAAACCGTTCCGGTTGTCAATACGATTCGGCATCCATGGGATTTGGGGTCAACTCAGGGCTTCCCTAAGTTCTTCCGATGAAATGCTTCCCTCTCTCAACATCACGACCTCTTCATCGGACACTTCGACAACCGTGGAACCGACCCCTTCCTCCAGGGTGCCCGCATCCAAAATCATATCCACCTTTCGGGCAATGGCCGAATGAAGCCTTGAAATCCGGGAACAACCCGGTTTTCCGGAGAGATTGGCGCTGGTGCCGGTAATGGGACTGCCGACTGCGGCAATCAAGGATTTGGCTACCGGGTGAGCCGTCAAACGGATGCCGATGCGGCCGGTTCCGGCAGTCAGACGTTTCGGAAGGGAATCAACGGCATCCATGATTATGGTGAGTCTTCCCGGCCAGAATCGATCCGTCAGTTTCTGTGCCGATGGAGGGACATGACGGACCAGCTGGAGGAGATCATCGTGATTTTTGATCAATAAAAGTAACGGCTTCCTGCTCGGTCTCTTTTTGATCCTAAAGATCCGGTCAACGGCAGCGTTGTCAAATGCATTCACCGCCATTCCATATATGCTGCGGGTGGGAAATACCACGACACCGCCCCCTCGGATGATTCCCGCAGCTTTGTGGATAACGCTGGAATCCGGGTTTTCCGGATCGACTTCACTGGATTTTATTGAGTCGTTTTGCCTTTTGAACAACCTGATAGGCCATCTCCTTTTTGAAATTTTCGAGCATTTGAGACAGATCCGGATTGGATAAAGCTAACATCTGAACTGCCAAAAGTCCGGCATTTCTGGCTCCGGCTTTCCCGATGGATACTGTCGCCACCGGAACCCCGGGTGGCATCTGTACGGTCGACAAAAGGGCATCCATACCTCCCAGGGACGCACCAATGGGAACCCCGATGATGGGCAGTGTGGTATGCGCTGCCAGAACCCCTGCCAGATGTGCAGCCATGCCGGCACCGGCAATGATAACCTTAATCCCCCGTTTCTTGGCGGTGGAAGCAAACCTGCCTGCCCGCTCCGGTGTTCGGTGTGCCGAGGCCACCGTCATCTCATAGGACACGCCGAATTTCTTCAGGATGGCGGCTGCCTCGTTCATGACGGGAAGGTCGGAGTCACTGCCCATGATAATTCCAACATCCGGTGGAGTATTCAAGCGTTTAAGCGCTTTCTGACCGATATCGGTACGGTAATGGACGTTTTTCCATTTGATCTTGGATACCGCCTGGTACGCCCTTGATATGGCTTTCTCCACCGTATCTCCCAGGGCGGTTACACCGAGCACGCGTCCACCGGTAGCCACAGTGTTTTTCCCTTTGAAAGCGGTTCCGGCGTGAAAAACCACCACATCTTTCATCCGACCAGCCGAATCCAGTCCTGATATGGGTATCCCTTTCTCATAGGAACCCGGATAACCGCCTGATGCCATTACCACACAAACCGATGCCCGATCATCGATATCCAGGTTTATCTCATCCAATCGGCCGTCGATCACGGCTTCCATCACCTCGATGATATCGGTTTTCAATCTCACCAGAAGAGGTTGGGCTTCCGGATCACCGAATCGACCATTGAATTCCAGTACCTTGATCTCATCGTTTTTGATCATCAGCCCTGCATATAAAATCCCCCGGTAGGGTCGTCCTTCGGCAGCCATTCCCTGAACCGTAGGCATCATGACTGTTTCCATCACTTTCTGATGGAAAAGCCCATCAACAATAGGGGCCGGCGAATAGGCTCCCATACCCCCTGTATTCGGACCTTCATCGTTGTCGAAAATCGGTTTATGATCCTGTGAGGTGGGCAGCGGAAGCACTGTCTTTCCATCGGTAAATGCCAGAAAGGATGCCTCTTCACCGATCAGACATTCCTCCACCACCGCTTTACTTCCGGCATCGCCGAATTCCTTTTTCACCATAACCTGCTTTAAAGCCCGAATTGCCTCCGATACGGTCTTGCAGACAATCACCCCTTTTCCCGCAGCCAGTCCGTCCGCTTTCACCACTATGGGAGCGCCTTTCTTTTTGATGTATGCCTCCGCCTGCTTGTAACTGGTGAATGTTCGTCCCTCTGCTGTTGGAACACCGTATTTATTCATGATCTTTTTGGCAAATGACTTACTCGATTCAAGTGCTGCGGCCTTTTGAGTGGCTCCGAATACCCGAAGCCCCTCACTTTCAAATCGATCCACTATCCCTTTGGACAACGGACCCTCGGGACCCACAACCGTCAGATCGATGCTTTCGGTTTTTGCAAATTCAAGAAGTTTTTCCACATCCTCCGCATCAATCGATATGCATGTTGCCAGCCTGGAAATACCGGCATTTCCAGGGGCACAAAAAATCTTTTTAACTTTGGGGCTTTGGGCTATTTTCCATACAAGTGTGTGCTCTCTGCCACCACCGCCAATAACCAATACTTTCATAGGGGCCTCCCGTGGAATTTTGGATTTTGGATTTTGGATTTCCGATTTGCGATCCGGGACTTTGACTACGATATATGAAACGAAAATCATCAATCGTCAATCTAAAATAGCGGTAATGGTATGAATTTCTTTATGTCAAATAGATATGGTCAAATTGACATAGTGTCGGCCTTATATCAAATCCGTTACCGTATTGTTCGAGGTCGCAACTTTATAGTGCCAGTGGTCACTCAGTTGTGTGGATAAAGGTGGAATCCGATTTTTCATAATGCATGTCTATCAAGAGATTGGAAATTCCCATTGACATGAGACCATATATGGTTTTAATATGGTCCATTCTCTCAAAAAGGTGGTAATCAATGAAATTATCCAACCAAATTAAACCCATTAGCTATTTGAAGGCCAATGCAGCAGAAATCATTCGGCATTTGGGGGAAGACGGAGATCCGCTCATCATTACCCAAAACGGTGAAGCCAAAGTCATTATTCAGGACATTGAGAGTTACGAGCAAACCCAGGAAACTATGGCCCTACTCAAAATTTTGGCACTTGGAAACCGCCAGATTGAAGAAGGCAAAGTAGTTTCGGCCACTGACGCAATAAGTCGTCTCCGCGAAGGAAAAGGGTAAATTGAGTGGCTTTCAAAGTTCTACTCACTGAAGACGCTGCAAGCGACCTCAGAGACATCTACACATATATATCAAAACATGACTCGCCTAAAAAAGCAGAATATGTACTTGGCCAGATCGAGAAGAAATTTGTCAGCCTGAGCGAATTACCGGAAAGGGGTGTGTATCCAAAAGAGCTTCAATCCTTTGGTATTCGTGACTATCGTGAGATCTTTTTTAAACCCTATCGCATCATTTATAGAATAGAAAATGAAAATGATTATGTATACCTCATCGTAGATGGTCGCCGAGACATGCAGACACTCCTTCAGCGAAGATTACTGGAGGGATTTTAGGCATAGAGAAGAAAGGGTTGCACCAGTAAAAACGAAGGGGAAGAAAACAAAACCCGCTGGAATTTACCAATAATCCCAACGGGTTTTTTGTGATGCAGGCTATCAAACCATAAGATTATCTATCTGATATTACATATTATTTTATTTCATTATCATCTCTGTTACCCCCGATTCTTTTCGACTGTTACCTTTGTCTTCGCCCTATAAACTTTGTACAACCTCAGTATCTTTCTTGCTACGATTGTCACGAATACCCTTTACTTCAAGATACTTTGTGACCGTTTTTCAAGTACCCCTTTGACTCACCCATATCAGCACCTTCAGAATTTCTGGTTTGTTATGCCATTCGTTGCTATCCCAACCGCAACATAGCGCCCGGGCATGACCCTGCAGTTTGATCTCAACAGACTCGAAAATTTCAAGTTGAAATCAGTCATCATTGATAATAATCATGAAAATCATGCCGAAATTCCTTATAAAAGCCAAAATCACCACTATGGAACGCAGGCGGGTCGTTATAGAGGCTTGACAGTAAAACAAGCCCCGGGGGAGACTGGGGCTTTGTATTAGGGTTGGGGTGTTCTATCTTAGGTGTAGGCCGGCTTCCTCTGCAATCTCCATCGCAATCA
>CAYSUA010000063.1:13484-16223 GCA_964433795.1 uncultured Desulfobacteraceae bacterium
TGATGTCTGGCCAACCGATGATGTTTGCGTGCCTTGGATGTATTGAAGGGGCCGATTCTACTGATAGCTCGTGCTTTTCTATATCGGACACCTCTATACTTGCATATCCGAGAATCTGTTTATTCTGCGGAACGCCGACATACTTGTCTCCAATTTCGTAGATTTCTGATTCATCTAATTGATCGGTCCGATAAATCGAAACTTCTCCCTGTCGGCTAGGCATAAAGGCGTTGTGTTTTACGGTCTTGTTACCCTTTCGATAGTATGCTTGTTGATTGATGAACCTTGCGACGGGTTCATCTGGAGATACCGTTCCGTCCAATAGAAATCCTATTTGAATAAGTTGTATATTTTTTCGAGGATGTTTGCGGGTATTTCGTCGGTAAAATATTCAGATCCGTGAACCCTTGATACTCGGCCATACAACCCCGCATAATTAATAACACTGCTTCCATCGACGCTTATGATAAATACATTTCTTTTGCTCCTGTACCACTCAAAAGCGATATCACCATTCGGCTCCGGCATTACATCAGGCTCTGGGAGATCCTGTGGCAGCATCTCGGCCACCCTCTTTGCCTCTATGAATGCCCCAGGTGAAATCCGTTCGGCACCGTATCCGTCCCAATTGTTTTCGGAGTATTCTTTATATAGCTCCTGAATTTCCTGGATGAGCATCGACTCTTCGTTATTGCCCTCTTCAAATTCAACTACCAGTCGGATCGACTCTCCTTGGCTTTGGTCATTTTCGTCGATTTGACGTGGTAAGACGTGTAGTTTGGTTGCATTCTCGACTGCCACCGAAGTAGTCGCCTGTCCGATATAATATGTGCAGACCTCCGCCATTGTAGTGCCAGAACCAGTATAGTCATTTGCATCTAATGCGGTAAATAGAGAACAGACAGGTTGCATTGCCCAACGATAATTTGATAGATTGACTTGATCTTCTTCATTGATCCCGCTGTTGTATTCAGTAGGTTTAGCAAATACCAAATTCTCTGCCGTATAATCGTTTTTCTTCCATGCTGTTCGTAATTGATGGTGCACGCTTTCTCCTTTCAAGAAAAATATAGAGTTAAAATACTATCAATTTCAGAAGCAGCGTTATCAAAAAACAATTGGATATCTTTTTCTCCGAAACTGGCACCGGGATCTTCATCAAAAGACTTCGTGTTTAAATCATTTTCAACCAATAACATGGGCGCGGCCTTTGACCTGTCTCCAATCACTGTTGGATAATATCTTAACCGCACCCAGGAGTTGATGTCAAAATCCTGCCATGGATACTTTTTTAACGAATGGATTTCAAATCTTCTGGCGTTATGGAATGGGCGCTTCTCAGTTATCTGATTTTTATTGCAAAACCTTTCCAGGAGGAATGTCAATGCATCTTCTCTAAATACAACTCGCTCGGTCACAAAGCCTACTCGCTGGACTTTCAGATCTAATTGTTTGTAGTATTCCCGGAAGAAAAATGATGCCATCTCAGAGTATTCACCGATGTCAATTCCATCAGAATCGGGTTGTGGCTTAATTTCATAGAACATATCTGTTCGGACCAGGGAAACATTCACATAAAGTGTGGCGTCAGATGAAGACAGCATGATTCTGGGTATCTCTGGAGGAGCGCCTTGGGGGATGTTCAATATATTTGGAGGCCCGTCAAGCTTTTCACCCATAATATCGATCGCGGTATTTGCGATCTTTAAGAAATTTGTAACATTGAATTCGGGCGTGAACAAAGTCCCTAGAAATTTATAGACTGTGAAATCGAGCATGCCTTGCCCCTCGTCATATGTTCATTATTAATAATAATCCAGTTGGATTCGATTTTCAAGTCATGTTACATTTTGTACTGGGATTTCCCATACTCTATTTTTACAATAAAATACAATCGTTATTTAATGGTATCCTACCATGATATCGGTATTTAGTTTGTTATATTTAAGGGTTGGCTCCAATTTCACTGCCCATTTCAAACGTAGAATCATCATCAATACCCCGGTACCCGTACCAGCAGCCGTTGATCTTTCGGTACGCTCATTCGGAAACAATACGAATGGGGATTGCGAATTAAGTAAGTTGGAATGGTGTCGGATATACGCATTTTGTCAATCCTGTCCGTCAAAGTGTGTAAAAATTTATGTGTAACAGACAGAATTGAAAAATAGGGGTTAAAATATAAAACCCACTGTAAAAACAGTGGGTTTTATGAATTGGTGGCGATGCAGGGAATTGAACCCCGGACACTGCGGATATGAGCCGCATGCTCTGACCATCTGAGCTACATCGCCGAAATCATTTCATTTTTTTCATTCAGCCCCACAAGAAAACATATGCCAAGCTATGAAAAATGTTGCCAAAAATGTACGGATTTGTGTAAAGGATCTATGTAAAAAGATCAAGTGTAATATACAATTCAGATTTTCGAGACCGCAATGCGGAAGGTACCCTGGATGAACGTGCAGAACATTGCAAAGGCCCCAGGGTAAAGCATCGGACACGGCTGCGGGAGGTTTTTGACCAGGAAAATTAACAGAGAGGAGCCCAATGCAAAGGAAAAATATTTTTTGTTTATCAATAGTCGTATTTTTTTTATTTTATAGTAATTCTTTGGCTGGCCCCTTTGGTTTATCAATGGGAATGTCTAAAGCCCAATGTGAAAAAGTATGCGATTTGAAGCTGGTTAAACCTTATGTGTATATATTTGAAACAGAAAAAGTTCCAAACCCCCATTAT
>CAYSUA010000064.1:0-16079 GCA_964433795.1 uncultured Desulfobacteraceae bacterium
TGTTCCGTGGGACAGGGTGTTTCACTGCGGTGAATATCCATACTCCATAAAAATGGTAAGCCGGTATGCGAAAACCCACCGGATGACCTGTGGCGGGACCTGCAAGGTGGGTTTCATGAACCAGATCATCGGGGCATCAAAACTGATTCAAGAATACAAAGGCCTGGAAAAAGCCGCCCATATCAATGACCAGTTAATGGAGATGGTTGTTTTGAGGGAAACCGGTCGGGCCTGTGGCCTGGCTGCCGCCCAGAACGGCATTGAGGAACCCAAGGGTTCGGGTGTATTTCTGCCCGATGAAATCATGGGCAATGTTTCCAAACTGAATATCTGCAATGCCTTTTGGCGGGTCATGGCCCTGGCCGGAGACATCGGGGGCGGTCTTCTCGTGACCTGCCCTTCGCTAAAAGAATTAAAAAACCCGGAAGTCAAAGATTACGTTGAGGAATTTTACAGCTTCGGTTCTGATGAGCCAACGGAAAATATCATGAAAGTTCACAAACTCCTTCAGAACTGGACGGCAGGGCAGCACGGCGTGGGCACCTGGCACGGGGCCGGACCGGTCATGGCCCAGAAGATCATGCTTCAGCGGGCAATTGACTATGAACACGAAAAGGATCTTGTGAGGAAAACGCTGAATCTAAAAGAAGCAAAGAAATGATGCGGATATCATACCAAGGAGATAATCACTAAATTAATAGGATTTTCAGATGAAGCTATATGATATTTTACCTTGTGAGAAGTGGATTGATCTTGAAAAGGAAATCAACAGGCGCTCCGGCCTTAATGCCGCTGTTTTCGATGCGGATGGTATGCGGATAACTGATTTTAAAAAGTGGGGAAACAAATTGTGTCCGATCGTGAAGGCAAATGAAAAGGGCCAAATATTTATCTGCTCCGCTGCTCATCAAGTTGTCGCATCAAAGGCAATGAAAACAAGACAACCTGTGGTGGAGGAATGCGATGCCGGGCTAATAAAATTAGTAGTACCCATGTTTGTTAATAATGGATTCATGGGAGTTGTCGGGGGATGTGGTTTGTTAAACGAAGATGGCGAAGTCGATACATTCCTGGTTCATATGACAACCGATATTGATTCAGAAGAAATTGAAGGCCTGGCAGATGATATTACTATAATTACAAGTAATGAAATCGATTCAATCATAAAGTATATTAAAGACCAGATTGATCAAATTGTTTAGGATTTTGAAGCGCAACCCGGTGCCTCAAACAAAAAGTGTATTTCCGTAAGGCCATTGGATAAGTGTCCTATGCTTGATTTCAGATCAACCGGAAATCTTCTATGCGGTTAGTGGTTCCAATATGGGAAAATTTAAAGGAGAGAATACGATGAAAGTAAAATTAACGACCCTTTGTGAAAATACCGCTTCCGGACCCGGTATTGCTGCAGAATGGGGCTGGAGTATTTTTGTAGAGACCGATGATATCAATATCCTATATGACACCGGCGGCGGAATTGCTGCGGTTCGAAATGCCGATACACTCGGCATTGATCTAAAAACCGTAGATAAGATTGTCCTGAGTCATGCCCATTCGGATCATACCGGAGGATTGCGAGAAGCCCTGATGCGGCTCGGGAACCGGGAAGTCGTGGCCCATCCTGCCGTTTGGATTCCTAAATACAAGAAACCGTCCGCCGATAAGGAGCCGGTTTATAAAGGGATTCCCTTTGCCCGAGAGGAGCTTGAAAAGTTCGCGACCTTTACGCTCAGCAAAGAACCCGAACAGATTTCCGAAAACATCCTGACCACTGGGGAAGTTCCCAGGATAACCGATTATGAAAACATCGAGTCGGACTTTTACATCAAAGAAGATGAGACGTTCCAACCAGACACGTTTCCGGATGACCTTGCCTTAATCTGCAACACAGACAAAGGGCTTGTCATCGTTTTGGGTTGTGCCCATCGCGGAATAATCAACACCATCCGGCACGCCCGGAAAATTACCGGTGAAGATACCGTGCACACGGTCATTGGCGGCACGCACCTTTACCCCAAAAAAGAGGACCAGATCGAAAAAACCGTTCAAGGCCTAAAAGAATTGGGTGTTCAAAAAATCGGCGTTTCTCACTGCACGGGGTTGAAAGCTGCAATGATGTTGGCCGAGGCATTTGGCGATCAGTTCTTTTTTAATAATGCCGGAAGCGTTTTCACTATCGAATAGAAAGACGATGAATTTTTTTGCCTTAGAAAGTGGTGTGAAGGCCATAATGGAGATCTCACATTAGTCGGAGGCACCAATAAATAGAGTGTAAGGAGGATTGAATGGAGCAAAAGACACTAGAAATTCCCAGATGTGCTGAATGTAAAATCGAAAAAACCATATGCCGCCAAGAAGACGGTAAGGGGCCTGAATATTGCCCGACAATCAATTATGGCGATGTGGTCGAAGCGTCACTTTCAGAATATGAAAAACCACAAATAAAAAATTTTGCACTCAATGCCACCATTCAAGAGGGTGAATGCTATGTGAACAGAGATCAAGATAATCCGCATGTTCGGTATGCCATAAAACCCAGGGCCCAGGAGACCATCGAATTTGCTCACAAAATGGGCTATAAAAGACTTGGGCTGGCTTTTTGCGGAGGGCTGAAACATGAGGCGAAGATTTTATCGGAAATATTGAAAGCCCAGGGATTTGAGTTGGCCTCCGTAATGTGTAAAGCCGGAAGGACACCCAAGGAATTTCTCGGGATTAAAGAAACACAAAAAATAAGCCCCGGAGAGTTTGAGTCCATGTGCAGCCCCATTACTCAGGCTGATATTTTGAATGCAGCGAACACGGAATTCAATATTGTTTTTGGATTATGTGTCGGGCACGATTCCTTATTTATGCGGTACTCTGATGCATTAAGTACCGTATTGATTGCAAAGGATAGGGTAACCGGTCATAACCCTCTTGCTGCAATTAATTTGCACAAATCCTATTATCAGAAATTAAAAGAGGAAAAATTCAATAAGGGGGGAAGCATTCAGGTTACCGTGGTAGAAGATACATGATGATCGAACAGACTCTGCACCCCTACGGATCTATTTGCGTCCGCTGATCGCCAACCGCATACCAAGGCCAATCAATACGCCACCAGCCAGCCATTGTTGTATCTTCTGGGTAAGAGGTCTTCTTATCAGCCATTGGGTGTTCCAACGCTTTGAGGGTCATCACATCATTATCCGATTGTTCAAACGAAAAAATATCGATTTCTGAAAGATCCGTCGGCAGGTCTTTCAACTGAATCGTATCGTCAGAGGTCAATGCCACGGCGTGTTCAATAATATTCTCAAGTTCACGGACGTTTCCTGGGAAATAGTAATTTTTAAGCGCTTCCAGGGCCCCATCGGATAAACCGATCACCTCCCGATGAAATCGCTTAGCGGTGAGATTTAGAAAATAGTTGGCCAGAAGCAGAATATCATTTCTTATCTCAGAAGGGTCAGGCGGCAAAATTGAGGATTGCC
This sequence comes from uncultured Desulfobacteraceae bacterium, assembly GCA_964433795.1. Classification (GTDB taxonomy): domain Bacteria; phylum Desulfobacterota; class Desulfobacteria; order Desulfobacterales; family SURF-15; genus DUZK01. Next base: position 3,477 of record CAYSUA010000064.1, read on the forward strand.
GGTCACCCATTATGCTTTGGGCATATTCTCGTCCGGCTGGTGTCGATTACTCGACCTCGCTTCACGCGACCTGTGCGGTAAGGTGAGTAACAAAGAAGCTCTGGAATGCGGCAAATGGAATTGCCACGAATCGTGCTGGAACGAGGCATCGAGAGTTGCCATCGATACCGGCCAACCGGTTGATATAGAATGCAAAGGCGGCATCCACATCTATGCTGTTCCGATATTTGCCGGAGAGGAAATTGTCGGATCCATCAACGTTGGATACGGCGATCCTCCCAAAGACTCGCAGAGACTCCAGGAGATCGCAGGGCGATATGGCCTCGATGTGAACGATCTGGCTGTGCAGGCTGAGTCGTATGAGTCCCGCCCGCCTTTTATCATCGAGATAGCCAAGAGGCGATTGGAAACTTCGGCGAGGTTGATAGGAGTAATGGTCGAGGGAAAGCTTATAGAGACAGCTTTAAAGAAAACTCATGAAGGATTATTGAACGAGTCTAATCAAAGGAAAATATTATCAAAAAGACTTATCGATCTTCTGGAAAAAGATCGCCAACAGATGGCCATGGAATTTCATGACCACATAGGTCAGTCACTAACCTCACTCAAGATGAACCTTGAAATTATCCTTGGGAAATTGACGCCTGACCATTCGGAATTGAGGAGCAAGATAATGGTCGCTCAAGAAAAAGCGATTCAAATCTTAAAGGATATTAAGAATGTCTCTCAAGGACTTAGGCCTACTATGCTAGATTCTCTTGGCCTGGAGTCCTCCCTTCGGGAATTATTTAATGAGATTCAAAAAGAGAGTGATATGGAGATTCATTTTTTCAGCCAGGGGGTTCCTAAATGATTTGAAGAAGGAGGGGAACTGGCCATCTACCGTATCGCACAGGAGGCATTAAACAATACCATTAGACACGCTCAAGCTAAGAATGTTTTTGTGAATCTTGTCAAGAAAGGCAAGAATCTCTCATTGAGCATGGAAGATGACGGCATCGGTTTTGATCAAGACGAGTTAAAGAATCCCGCAAAAGAGCAGAAACCATTCGGGCTCCTCATTATGAGGGAGAGAGCAGCGCAAGTTGATGGAGAGTTAGCCATAGAATCGCAGGTTGGTAAAGGAACTCATATATTGGTGGAAATACCACTTTGATTTTGGATTTGGGATTGCCTGCCCTGTGGAATGCGAAGCATATTCCTCCGGGGCGGATTGCGAATTGAAGCAGTTTAATAGCATTGATTTATAATTGAAGATTTGATCTATTGACATTTTATAATATATGTGCAAATATATTTGAAGCATGGCCCAAAAGGAGGTGATTAAGATGTCTCAGCTGGCTATATACATTGATGATCAACTTGCCGAACGATTAGAGAAAGCAGTAAAAGTCTCCGGAAAATCAAAGTCGAAGTGGGTTGCTAATGCCATAAAACGTTCTTTACAGGACCGATGGCCGGAAGGGTTTTTCGACCTTGCCGGCAGTTGGGAGGACGATGTCGAACCTGATGAGATTATGAGCAGAATCCGAAGGGGGATGGAGGAACCAGATAAGAGGGAGAACCTACTATAATGAATCATCTTTTGGATACTAATACATGTATTTATTTTCTGAACAGAACTTCCGAAAGAATAATATCTCAATTTACAAGGCTTTCACCATCAGTAATTAAACTCCCTTCTGTTACAGTTGCTGAATTATTTTATGGTGCTGAGAAAAGTAAAGCAAAAAAGAAGAATCTGGCGATTGTTGAAAATTTTATATCGACTTTTGAGATTATACCCTTTGATGAAAAGTGCTGTAAGACATACGCAAGGATTAGAGCCTCACTGGAGAAAGTTGGGGCACCAATAGGCCCTATGGATCTATTGATGGCATCTATAAGCCTCGCAAATAACTTTACTCTTATAACCAATAATGTCAGAGAATTCAGACGGGTGAAAGGTTTAAAATTGGAGAATTGGCTCTGATTATCTTCTTGACTTGATTGTATAGGAAATCCCGTTTTGAGCTGCGTGTTGCGTGTTACGCGTTGCGGTTAGGAAACAGAAAAGACGAGTTTATGAAAAGTTATAAGGATTTGGAAATCTACAATCTGTCATATGAGCTGGCAATCAAAATTCATAAAATGTCATTAGGACTCTCAAAATATGAACTGTATGAAGAAGGAAGCCAAATAAGGAGATCTTCAAAAGGACTCCTTCTTGCATTGCAGAGGGTTATGGACAGAGGAGATACAAGGCAGAGTTCATAAAATTTCTGGTGTATTCGCATGGTTCATGCGATCAGACTATTGTACATCTTAATTTCATAAAAGACCTTCATGAAATCGACAAAGACGAAATTTATTCATTTATTACTTCTTATAATGAGTTGGGTGGTAAGATACTTATAACACAAGATGCTGTTCCAGAGGACAGTGAAAAAGATGCACTTCATATCGGTATAGCTGCTGCTCAAGGTGCCGACTATCTTCTTACTTGGAACTTCAAGCACATAAACAATGCTGAAATGAAGTCTGCAAAAGCCAAAGTCGTGGAGTCTTGTGGGCTTGTGTGCCCACAAATTTGTTCACCTGAAGAACTCGGAGGAACCTCGAATGATTGAAGACCCAATCGTTGCCGAAGTACGTCGACATCGTAAAGAACATGCCGCAGAACATGGAAATGACCTTAAACGCATCGTTGATGCACTCCGTAAACGGGAATGTGAATCAAAGCGCAAGCTATTGAATCCAGGACCAAAATTGCGCCTGGATAAGACCGGAAGCTAATGCAATCAACCTGCCGCAAAAACTCGGCGGTTTTATGAAGCCTGTTGCTCCGCTCCAAGCTCATAGGTTTCAGAAAGTCAGAAAAAATAGGGACATCCTATATTTCTTTTGTCAAGGGAAAATCTATAATAATTTTTATTGTGTAATTTCGACACGTTAAGTTCACTCTTATTTTAGAATCTACCTCTCCTCTCATTTCCAGTGATGGTTACATCCGATATTGTTTCCAAAAAAGGATCATCTCCAAAAGAGTTGGTGTGATCCTTGAACCCTTTTTTCCACCTTTACAACTTGTAAAAAAACCTGACAAGCGCGGCTCTTGTCAACCTATTCGACATTTTCTCCCATCGTAAAATTTCTATTAATTCCAACCAATTAACCCTATCATCCTTTGGATTCAACCCTGGCATGTGGTTTGCTCTAACATAATGGGAAACTGTCATGGATAAGTGAAATTCCTTTCGGAGAGGAGAGTGTTGCAGTGAGATCTTATGTTGTAAAAGATTTGATGGTCCCCCTTGCGGAATACGCCACCGTCCCCGAGGACGCCACGTTGTTTGAAGCGGTCATGGCCCTGGAAAAGGCCCAAGCGGCATTCGACCACACCCGGTATCGCCACCGCGCATTGCTGGTCCTGAATACGAACCGGCAAGTTGTCGGCAAGATCAGTCAGCTGGACGCACTTAAAGCCCTGGAGCCGAAATATGAACAGATGCTGGGACGGGAAGGCATGGCCCATTCCGGCCTGACCAGGGAATTCATGAAATCCTTGATGGCCCATTATGACCTCTGGAGCGGGGCCATGAACGATATCTGCAAAAAAGCCGCCACCCTGAAAGTTAAAGACTTCATGCATCAGCCCACAGAGGGTGAGCATGTCGACGAAGATGCTACCCTGGATGAAGCCATTCACCAGCTGGTCCTTGGGCGACATCAATCCCTGCTGGTCACCCGTAAGCGACATATCGTGGGCATATTGCGGCTGACCGATGTGTTCGCCGCGATCTTTCACGCCATAAAAACATGTGCACGTAATGATCTGAAGCAATCAGCTGTCAGCGGACAGCATTCAGCTTAAAATGAATTAAGATCCTTATCTCATAGCTGATTGCTGATAGCTGATGGCTGAATTATTACAGCGGAATTTTCTAAGGAGGATGTATGTCACACCATACCACGACGGGTAGCGCTTTGGACACGACCTGGACATGGAAAAACAGACCCGGATACAAACCGATTCTGCTGGTTGTTGCGGTTGTTGTATTAACCGCCGTCGTTCTCTTGCCGCCGCCGCAAAGCATGATCGACATGGTAAGCAGGACCCATCCTCCGGGATACAATCTGGAAACAGACTGTAATACCATCACCGATACGGTGAACCGGAAACTGAGACCGGCTGCGTTTAAGGTTGAAAAGCTGGGTAAACCCGCCCCTGCCAACCATAAAGGTGAACGGCTCTTGACTCCGGAAGACGTTGCCCGAATAGCAAAGATAATGGTCGCCATTTTGTTTATGGCCGCTTTCTTATGGGGCACCGAAGCCCTGCCCCTGGGCGCCACGGATGTTCTGGTGGGGGTTCTGCTGTATTTGTTTGCCATCCTGCCGATCAACGAGATTTCAGAAGCTTATATGAGCGATGCCGTTTTTTTCATTTTCGGTATTCTTGCGGTGGCGGTTGGGATTTCTAAAACGGGCCTGGACAAACGCATCGGCTTTATCCTCCTGGGTCGCATTAAGAGCACAAAGACCTTTGCCTTTCTCTTTTTACCGATGCTGGCCGTGTTCTCAGGTTTTCTGTCCGCACACGCCCTGGTGGCACTGCTCATCCCGGTGCTTATGGGTGTTTACAAGGTGACCTGCAAAATAAACGGTGTCGAAAAAGACCGGGCCCTGGCAATATTTCTCCTGCTGGGGGTCTGTTTTGCCTCCAACCACGGCGGGCCCGGCTCGCCTGCCGCCGGAGGTCGTAACGCCATTATGGTCGGATACTTAATGGAATACGGCTTTCCGATCAGTTTTTTGGAATGGATAAAAACCGGCTTGCCGTATGTGCCGCTGATGGCGGTGGTGACCGGAGCATACATGTATATCCGCTGCAAGCCGAAATTCATGGTGAAAGAAATGAACCCCAGTGAGGTGGTCCGGGCCGAGGTGGCAAGGATGCCCAAATTCGGCGGCCGGGAAGCCATGATGACCGTCATCCTGGTGGCGCTGGTTATCGCCTGGATGGTGCTCGGCGAGCACGCCGGCCTCGGTGGGCCGACCTTGTATGCGGTGATGGCCATGTTCCTGTGCCGCATCATTACCTGGGAGGAAGTTCAAGACGGCGTGGCCTTCGACGTGGTGGGCTTATATGCGGCTGCCTGCGCCATGGGCGTGGGATTGAAATTTACCGGAGGCGCTCTGTGGCTGGCCAATACGTTCGTCGGTGTTCTTCCCGATTTTCTGACTGAAGGCGACGGCCTGCTCATTGGGGTCAGCCTGCTGACAGGAACCATGACCAATTTCATGAGCGACGGCGCCACGGTGGCGGCACTGGGCCCTATCGTTCTTCCCATGGCCACCCTTGCCGATGTCAGCGTGTGGAAGGTGGGACTGATTACCTCTTTTTCTTCCTCCTTTGCCAATTTTCTAGTGGTGGGCACCCCCAACAATGCCATCTGCTACGGCATGGGCCGCGACCCTGAAACCGGTGAACGGTTGCTGGATGTCATGGATTTTGTTAAATTCGGTATACCGATTACCATCCTGGCTTGGCTGGTACTTTGGGTGTGGACCGTGTTCGGTTACTGGCGTTTTATTTCGTGGCCGGCTTAAGGGAAGGGAGGTATGATGAAAGAACTCCTGTATCGCGCCCTACAAAGAAAAATTATTTCCCTCATCCTCATCGTGTCATTTGCGCCTCTGATTACTCTGGGAGCAACGTTGTATTACCAATTTGAGAATACATATAGACAAAATATCGATGAACAGATTCGATATCGTGCGCAGGCCCAGGCAGAGGCTGTCGATCTGTTTTTAAAAGAACGCACCGCCATACTCAACACCATGGCCGATACCCACACCTTCGAGGAGATGGTTGATGAAGGCAACCTGTCCAGAATCTTTGAGGTCATGAATTCCCGGGCCGGGACCTTTGTGGACCTCGGGGTAATCGACAACGAGGGCCGGCATCAGGCCTATGAAGGACCCTATGACCTTAAGGGCCGTAACTACCTGGGTCAGCCTTGGTTCGATGAAGTGATGAGCAAGGGGGTCTACAAGAGCGACGTTTACATGGGTTACCGGAACATGCCCCACTTTATTATTGCCGTTCGCCGGCATGAGAACCGAAATCCCTGGATTCTGCGGGCTACCATTGATCCGGATATCCTGGAAGGAATCGTGCGTCCGGCCCAGATCGGCAAAACCGGGGATGCCTTTCTGATCAACCGAGATGGGGTCTATCAAACCCTGCCACGACTCCACGGGATATTACTGTCCCAATCAAATCTGGACACCAGCCTGTTTGGCGGTCGCGTAACAGTGACCGAAGTAGCCGGCAAAACGGGTAGACCCTCCCTCTATGCGGGAAGCTGGCTGAAAGATAAGAAATGGCTGCTGGTCATCAACCAGGATCCGGATGAGCTCATGTCCCGCCTCTTTGAAATACGGTATACGGAAATCATAATTATTTCCATGGGGATCCTGGCGATTGTTCTAACAACGCTTTTTGCCACTCGCCTTGCCATCAGGCAACTCAGAGATTCCGATGAAAAAATGATCGGACTCAACGCCCAACTGGTGCAGTCGGACAAATTGGCGGCACTGGGCAAGATGGCCGCCGGCGTGGCACACGAGATCAACAATCCCCTGGCAACCATCATCCAGAAAGCCGGATGGATGGAAGATCTTCTGGAAGAGGAGGAATTTCAGAAAAGCGAAAACTTTGAAGAATTCCGAACTTCCATAGGAAAAATTGAAGAGCATGTTGAGCGGGCCCGCAAAGTAGTTCATAATATGCTCAGTTACGCTAGAAAGATGGAGCCACGGCTCGAAGATGTGGATGTGAATGGTACGGTAAACCAGACCATCACCATTTTGGAAAACTATGCCCGGAACAACAATATCGACATACAGACCGATTTGGCGGATGATCTGCCGATTATCGCCAGCGATCAGGCCCAACTCCAGCAGGTTTTTTTGAACCTGATAACCAACGCCATTGATGCCATCGATAAAAACGGCCTGATTGAGGTGAACAGTCGGTGCACCGGCTCCCAAATCCATGTGAACGTTAAAGACGACGGGCCGGGTCTGACCGAGGATAAACTGAAAAAGGTCTTCGATCCCTTTTATACCACCAAAGAATCCGGAAAAGGGACCGGCTTGGGGCTATGGGTCAGCTACAGTATCATCGAGAAAATGGGCGGCTCCATCAACGTGAGCAGCGAGGCGGGGTTGGGCGCCACGTTCACCGTTGAAATTCCGATCGTAATCCCGGAGAAGAAATAAAATAGGGGGATTTATGGATTATTTCAGTATTTTGGTTGTTGACGACGAAGTCGATTTCCTGGAAACCCTTGTCAAACGCCTGCAAAAACGCAACATTGACACCATCGGCGTTACCAGCGGTGAAAAAGCCCTTGAAACCCTGGAAGAAAGACTCTTCGATGTCATTCTGCTTGATATTAAAATGCCGGGGGGCATGGATGGGATAGAAACCTTAAGAGAGATTAAACGAAAACAGCCCCTGGCCGGGGTTATTTTGCTCACCGGGCATGGCTCAATAGAAACAAGCATTGAGGGGATGAAGCTCGGGGCCTTTGATTACTTGTTAAAACCGATCAAGCTGGAAGACCTGCTTCCAAAACTGGGGGCAGCCTTTGAGCAAAAGGCTACCCAAGAACAAAAAATCAGAAAGGCCAGAATCAAAGAACTGGTTCGCTTTCCGGGCAGAGTCTTGCAGCAGGAGAAGGAAGAAAAAAAGTAAGTACTAAAGTCTATATCTTGGGTGGTTCTGTTTTCTTTGGATTATGTTCGTTTGTTAAATCGGCTTTGTTCCGGAAGTCGGCGACAACCTGCTTCAGTTTTTCCATACTGCTCCCACTTTTCTCTACAAAAGCGGCGGTTCCTGAAATCCTATTAGGCGTGGTGTAATCTGAAAGAAGTGTGTGAATGACCATCGGCAAAGCGGGTATCCGATCGGCCAGCTGCGCAAATAAAGCGGATTCATCGATGTCCGGCAAATCCGGATCCAAAATCAAAAGATCGAGAGGAATAGAATCGTAAGACCATTTCAGAACGTCCCGTCCGTTTTCAGCCAACCGCACTCGATAGCCTTCCGCAACCATTTCACGTTTTAAAAGATTTCGAACATGCAGATTTCGATCCGCAATCAGTATAGTGAATTTTTCTTCCATGAGCTGGTCTTTCAGCGCAATACCGGTTGTGGCCGATTTTTTCGATTCTTACCTCCGACCTCTACATGTGTAGACGCAAGGGGTGTGCCAATGGTGCCGGTTATAACCAAATGGGATTAACGGTCTGAAAATTATACCTTTTTTAAATATGTCTCCATTGGGGTTGGTGACATCCAGTCGTAGTAGGTGTTCAAACTTTTTACAAAGTGTAAAAAAAAATGACTTCCTGCAGGTCATCGTACAGGCTCTGCGCCCTCACTGCCCATGGCCCTGTCGGAGAGGCAATCCATGCAATTCTTCCCGACCATTGAAGGTCACTCTGTGAACCCGTAATTATTACTACTTTACCCATATTCTCACCTCCGCTTGAGATTTGATGTCCAGTCCAATACCGAGGTTACTTTCGCGGAGGCACATCTGCTCCGCAGAATTTACAACGCACACTTTCCCGTCTTTTGCTCACAGGGACAACCTGATCTCTCTTGCATTTAGGACATGACCGCTTAAGGTGCAAAATAGAGCTAATCACTGCCACAAATATTGGATTCATTAACTTACCTCTCTCTCTTCTGAATCGTGGAATAAACTCGTGGCCCCGGCGATCTTTTCTGGTGGCCAAGGACAAAAAGCACATCATTGGCACAAAGGTGTATCTCTCCGATACTGCGCGTTCAGTACGTTTCGCGAGAGTCAGGACTTTTGCTCCTTTACCGATGTCTCGAATTTGAGGCCGTATTTTTCTATTTTCGAGTGCAAGGTAGGCCGGGAGAGACCCAGAAGTTTGGCTGCGCGGGAACGGTTACCGCCTGTGAGATTCAATGCCTGACTGATGATCAAGCTTGCGAATCGATCCATACAGGCATCAAACATATTTTCCCTGGAATGAAGGGTCAATTCCCGATGTATCCACTCCTTTAAAATTTCATCCCTGCTGTTCTCATCTTCGCCCTTGGCAGGTTGCTTCTTAATAATAACCTGATCAATATCTTCCGGGGTTAGGGGAGCCCCTCGATTGAATATTAATGCCTTCTGAAGGGTATTGGAAAGCTCTCGAACATTGCCGGGCCAGGGATAACAGGCGAGTCGTGCCAAGGTCTCTTCCGCAATCCCGGGGTTATCGATTCCCGCATCGGCTGCATGCCGGTTAAGGAAATATTCTGCAAGAAGTGGAATATCGTCCGGTCGTTCGGAGAGGGGGGGAAGCCAGATGGTAATGACCTTGAGGCGGTAATAGAGGTCTTCACGGAACGGGCCTTCTTCAATCGCCGCTTCCAGGTCCCGGTTGGTTGCAGCAATAATTCGAACATCCACGGGAATCATTTCCCGGCCACCTAAGCGTTCAATGCTATTTTCCTCCAGCAATCTCAGCATCTTGGCCTGAAGACTAAACGGCATGTCTCCGATTTCATCAAGAAAAACGGTTCCGCCGTGGGCTTGCTCAATTTTCCCCACACGCCGATGGGTAGCCCCGGTGAAGGCCCCTTTTTCATAACCGAACAGCTCACTTTCCAGCAAGGTTTCCGGAATGGCAACGCAATTGATCACAAGAAACGGCTTGTCCGCTCTCGAACTGTGTTGATAGATGGCCCGGGCTGCCAGTTCTTTCCCTGTCCCGGATTCGCCCCGAATCAATACCGTAGCGCCTGTTGAGGAAACGCGCCCGATCGCCTTATAAACCTCCTGCATGACGCCGCTCCTGCCGATGATGGCATCCTGAGCGGCTTTATCAGGGGGGGTGTTCAGCCCCACCGGAGACCGCATAAACCGACCTGCTTCAATCGCCTGTCCAATGAGAGTGAGCATATCAGGAATTTCAAACGGTTTCAGAATATAATCGAATGCCCCCAGTTTGATGGCTTCAATAGCAGTTTCGGTGGTGCCGTATGCGGTCATGATGATTACCGGAAGCTTTGGTTCGATTTTGTGTATTTCCTTAAACGTTTCTAAGCCATTTATCCCCGGCAACCGTACGTCAAGGACAATCAGATCCGGAAGCTTTTGTTGTATCATCTTTAGACACGACTCGCCTGATGCGGCACTTTCCACATGATACCCTTCTTCAGTGAGAAGCTTTTGGAAACTTATTCGCAACTGATCATCATCGTCGATGATCCATATAGTGCTCATGGCGTGTTTTCCTTTTTTGGCAGCGCAATGACAAATGAAGCCCCCTTACCCTCTTCGGAGGTTACATTCAGCCGTCCTCCGTGTTCTTCGATGATGCGGGCAGCGATACTGAGGCCGAGGCCTGTTCCTTCATCTTTGGTGGTAAAAAAAGGTTGAAAAACCCTATCTCGGATCGATTCGGTAATTCCAGGGCCTGTGTCACAAATGCGAATTATGGCGGTTTGTCCATGCCGTTCAATAATGACATCTTCTTCTAAGGTAACCGTCCCTCCTTTTGTCATTGCCTCGCAGGCATTCACGATGATGTTGACCAGCACTTCTTTCAACTGTTCCGGATCTGCTTCAACTACGGGCATGAATCGGTTTCGATTTACGATGATATCAACGTCGTAGGATTTTAATCGATGCTCCAGCAATTGCAATGTATGGTCCACCACTGTAGAAGGATATATCGTCTGCATTTTGAGTTTTGGAGGCCTTGAAAATTCGAGGAAATTTTGCACAATCTGATCGATGTGGCGGATTTCTTCAGCGATGACATTAAAATCGTCTTTTTGCGTTTCAGTCAAATCAAGGCCACGGCTTAAGGAAAACAGGCGCATTTTCACCGAAGTAAACGGGTTTCGAATGCTGTGCGCCATACCGGCAGCCAGCCTTCCTACCATTGCCATTTTTTCGGCCTGAAGCAGGTGCTCTCTGCTGCGTTCAAGTTCGGATTGGGTCTGATCCACATCTTCCAGAAGGCCCTCAACGCTTCGGCGGAGTGTTGAAATCTCGTTATTTGATTCGATCGCCCCCCCTTCTCGATCCGCTTCAATAGTGAGCCGTCGAACCGGTTTCAAAATATGGTATACCAATACAAAGGCAAGAACTATAGCCAGGGAAAATCCAACCACCACGGCAGCTCCGGCGATGATTCTGAGCTTTATCGCCTGAGAATGGGACGACTGTCTTACCAGGGCAATCCGTTCTGTATGGATGGTTTTTAGTTTTTCGCAAAACTCTAGAATCTTGAAGAAGCGGTTGCGGACTTTTTTGTGGAGTTCAGCACCGATCTCACGATCTCCGGCTCGATAGTGAGCAATCACACGATCTTTGCCGGCAATATAGAGTGAATACTCTTTTTCGATCCCGACAATCGTGTTTTTCTGGCTTTCATTTTCAATCAAAGAGCGGACATCTTTGAGTCGATCCTTGAAAATCTGTCGGTATTCTTTCAGCTGCTCGAGCCATTCCGTATTCCCATCCAAGAAATAATAGGAAACGAATCCTTTTTGATTCACAAGGGCAGCCTCTAATCCTTCTGCCGCCTGATATGCTGCCAGGTTTTTATCGATAATGGAAGTGAGGAGCCCTTCCATTCGATAAGTGTACCATATCATGACCAGACCGCCCATTAGTGTGATAAAAACGAGCGCTGTTAAAATTGTATAAATCCGGCCTCGCAGGGTCAAGCCCTTCCACATCATCCGAGCCTCTATCGTGGTATCTAAAGGATATTTTTATCAACTGTTGGCTTTATAGGGAAATCAGAGAAAAAAAGTCAAGCGTAACCCTTTTATTTCAATTTTTGATCTTCTTCCATCGGGATGCAAATCACCGGTCGTTTCATAAACCTCAGGACTCTCTCCGTGGTGCTGCCGAAAAAGATGGTTTGCATGTCTCCCGAGTTTCCTCGGTTTCCCATGACAACAATGTCTGCACCGGTTTCAACCGCTTTCTTATTGATTTCAATGAAGGGCATCCCCTGGCAAATCATCTCTTCTATATCTTCCCCTTCCATTCCTTCCGTTCGGAGGAAGTTCTTAAGCCTGGCTTTGGCATGAAGGAATAATGTTTTCTTTATATGTGCCTCAGTTCCCAGGTGATTGTGGATGCATTTTTCCACAAAATCATGATCTATCACATGGAGGGCCAGAATACGGCCGGGTTTCCGCCCCAAAATGGAAGTTGCATACCTCAACGCCTGTGCGGAGCAAGGCGAAAAATCAATGGCCACAAGAACTGTGTAGTCTTTCCGGTCCGCCTGCCGTTTGCCTGATCTCTTGTTCTCCATGGCAGTGCCTCCCTTCTTTGACCCAAATTCAGTTTCTTCTGATCCACTTTAAGAAGCAAGGATTGTACCACGTGTGAAGATATTATAGACCTGGATAATCGTAAGAATAGGAGGGTCTTCGCCAATTTAGTTGGTATTAATTGATTTGATGTTGAAAAAAACTTATGATTCAAGATATTGTTTTTTTAAGAGGCGTTTTTTATTAGCCGCCCGCTCACTTTGTTCGCTCGACACACACAGACG
>CAYSUA010000065.1:0-12022 GCA_964433795.1 uncultured Desulfobacteraceae bacterium
TTTTAAATGGTTAGGTATAGTCGCAACATAAATTCTCTTATCACAAGGTTGGGTGAGACTGCGATCCCCTTATTAATGAGGCAATCAGAATCATTGTACAAATCTCGTGAACTATTTTAATTATACATTGGTGATGGTAAGTAAATTATTATAGCAGAAAACCAGCACTTTTCATCGGATTAAATAAATCGACATGCTGATTTTCCATATTATTTGATCGTTGAAGTATTTATCAAAGCATAGGAACAAGTGAGTTTGTACCATATTAAATTAGCCACAGACCCACACAGACAAACACAGACGGTTATCCATTTTTCTTTTGCCTACGTGGGAAAAAGAATAAGGAGCTGTCCTAAAAAGGAAATTCCTATACTATCAAGTTAATTGAATATGTATGATTTCTCATCCCGTTTTGAAAGGAGCCATTTGCACGTCATACCCTATGCAGCCACTATATTCATCAGCGCCTTTTTGATTTTTCAGGTTCAGCCGATTATCGCCAAATTTATCCTACCCTGGTATGGAGGCACTCCGGCGGTCTGGACCACTTGTCTGCTTTTCTTCCAGGCCGGCTTGCTCATGGGTTACACCTACGCCCACTTGATTGCAACGTACCTCGGCAACAGGAAACAGGTGTTTTTACATGTGGGGTTGCTGATCATATCTCTGGCGTTCATACCCGTTATCCCGGGGGAGTCATGGAAACCGGATGGAACTGGAAACCCGATTCTGGGTATTATCGGACTTCTCTCCTCAACCGTGGGTTTCCCTTACCTGCTGGTCTCAGCGACGGGACCGCTGCTCCAACACTGGTATGCCCGACGTTATCCGGGTAATTCGCCCTACAGACTCTTTGCATTATCCAATCTTGGCTCTCTGTTGGGGCTTCTGAGTTATCCGTTCCTCTTCGAACCGGTGATGACCATGAGAAGTCAGATGATTTTCTGGTCCATGGGGTACGGTCTATACATTCTGATATGCGGATGGACCGGGATGACGCTGTACAGGATGACCAACTCAAAAGATGACCGGGAGGGCTGTTTAGAAAAGTCCGGCCAAAAACTCGGATTTATGGATCCGCTGCACTGGATGGGATTGGCAGCCTGCGGTACCATAATGCTCATGGCCAGTACCAATAAGATCACCCAGGATGTGGCCCCTATTCCCTTTCTCTGGATACTGCCGCTCAGCCTTTATCTGATAACCTTCATGATCACATTCAACAATTCCAGGTGGTACAATCGTTACATCTGGATTTCGACCCTTCTGCTGTCCCTTCCCGCTTTGGTGATAATGCTGAACGAATATTTTGGGGCCCACAAACTGCACATTACCGTGCAGATCATCATCTATTCCCTGGGGTTGTTTTTCTGCTGCATGGTTTGCCACGGCGAGATTGTCCATCACAAACCGCCGCCGCGTCAATTGACCGTCTTCTACCTGATGGTGTCTTTAGGGGGTGTGTTGGGCGGAGCTTTTGTGAATTTCCTGGCACCCGTACTGTTCACCGGATTCTGGGAATATCACACCGGATTGATGATGATATCCATCCTCGTCGGCTTTTCCCTTTTCAGAAATCCGGACAAACCGCCTGGAAAACCGTTGCTCCTGACCGGGAAGATCTGTTGGGGGGTAGGGGTTCTGGCGCTTGGGATCTTTCTCAAAATAGGTGTAGCAGAGCAATCCGAGGATGCGGTTGCGTCGAGAAGGAATTTCTATGGGGTATTGCGGGTGGTTGAATCGCGCAGGGGTGGATCAAGCCATCAGTACAAGCTGTATCATGGCGGGATCAATCACGGAATGCAGTTCAGGGAAGAAAAGCGGCGGCGCTGGTCCACCACTTACTTTTCCAAATACAGCGGCGTGGGGATAGCCATCCGAAAGCATCCCAAATGGCGCTCTGCGAGAAATTCATCGGTTTACGATCCCGAGAAAGCAATGAAGGTCGGCGTGATAGGGCTTGGAATCGGTACCATTGCCGTCTATTGCAACAGGGGGGATGTTTATCGATTCTACGAGATCAATTCCGAGGTGGAAACTCTGGCCCGGGACTACTTTTCTTACTTGAGCAACGCACGGGGAAAGGTTGAGGTGATACTCGGAGACGGCCGGATCTCTTTGGAACGGGAACTAAGAGAGACGGGACCGCTGGGCTACGATGTTCTTGTGGTGGATGCCTTCAGTGGTGACGCAATACCGGCCCACCTCCTGACCCGGGAGGCTTTCGAGCTTTACTGGAAGCATATTCGTCCCGATGGAGTTCTTGCCCTTCATATTTCCAACCGACATATTAACTTAAAGCCGGTTGCCCGGGGATTGGCCCGGATCTTGAGCAAGGAGACCATATTGATCAAGAATCGTAAGAATTTCAAGCGGGGGATTAAAAAATCGACATGGGTGCTGTTATCCTCAAATCCGGCTTTTATGAAAAAGGCGGCAAGGTATTCCAAGACGTGGCCGACAGACGGGCCTAAAGAAGTCATATGGACCGATGATTACAGCAACCTGATGCAATTGCTAAAGAACTGAGAAGTATTTTAATGTTCAGGGACATACAATACCTAAGCCCCTATTCTAACCGGTTTTGACCCGGAACAGCATGCAATACAGCGTCGGCACCATCACCATCGTAAGCATCGCACCGAATGTGAGTCCTGCCATGATCGTCACGGCCATACCGACCCAGAAAACATCCTGCAGCAAAGGGATGACGCCCAGTACCGTGGTGCCGGCTGCCAAGACCACCGGTCTCAGACGCGAGAGGGCTGATTCTATGATCGCCTCATACCGGGTTTTTCCGGCTTCCAATTCAAGATTGACCTGATCCAACAGAACAATGGCGTTTTTGATCATCATGCCCGAGAGGCTCATGGCGCCCAGCAGTGCCAGGAATCCAAAGGGCGTGTCTGTTAGTAACAGCCCGGCTGTAATACCGATGGCTGCAAAGGGAATGGTTAAAAGAATGATCAGTGGCGGGCGAGATGCATTAAACAGGGCTACAATAATGAACAAAACGATGGCCGCAGCCGGAACTACTCCCGGTATCAGCGAAGCCTGGGAGTCCATGGTGTCTTCATACTCGCCGCCCCATTCCATGGTGTAGCCCGGCGGAAGCTCGATGGCTTCAATCTCTTCAAGTACGCCCGCACGCTGTGTCGGCAGCGTGACACCGAAAATGGGATTGGATTCTATTGTTATGGTTCTGCGACGGTCTCGACGCCAGATCATCGGATCTTCCCAGTCCGTGCGGATACCGTCCGTCACCTGAGACATCGGGATGGTGTAGGTTGATGATCCGGGCTGAACCTGTAAAACACCCATGTTGCTGATGGACTCGCGCTCTTCCGACACATGGCGCAATACGATCGGGATGAGATCGTCTTTCTCCCGGTATAGACCGATGGAAATGCCGTCGTAGGCTCGTTTGGTGGTATTGGCAATGTCTTCCCGCGTCACCTTCGCCCAGCGGGCCCGTTCCTGGTTGTATTCGGGAACCACTTTCTGAACCCGCTGGCGCCAGTTGGTGCGCTCATTCGCGGATAGAGGACTGGCCGCTACTATCGAAACCACCTGGCCGGCAAGAGAACGAAGGATGGCAGGATCGGCGGTTGAGGGTCCGCTGATGCGCAGTTCGAACTTCCAGGTGTTGCTGGGACCGACCCCATATCTGCGCATCGGTATCAGGGCTTGAGGGTATTCTTCACCGAACCATGCGTCCAGTTCGTTCAAGAGGTCTGTGATGTCCCGAAAATCAGGCACGTTTACGATAAACTGAGCATAGGATTGATATGGAGATTCAGGGTCAACCGGCAGATAGAACCTCGGGGGCCCTGCTCCTATAAAGGTGGCCACGCTGTCGATCCTTTTATCGGCAAGAAATTTATCTTCAGCCTTTTTAAGATCCTCGGCCACTGTTTGGATACGGGTCCCTTCAGGTGCCCAGTAGTCTATCATGAATTTTGTCATGGAAGAATCCGGGAAAAACATCTGATCGATCTTTCCAAAGCCGATGAGTGCCACAACAAGCAGGGCAACCAATGTTCCCATGGTGAGGAATCGAACTCGAATCGCCCTTTCCACGATGGATCGAAATACCCGGTAGAACTTTCCGGCATAAGGATCGGCGTCTGTTTCATCCTTTTTGGGCTCCGGCAGCATGTCGATACACTGCAAGGGAGTGATGGTCATGGATATGACCCAGCTCGTCATCAATGAGATACCCACTACCGTGAACAGCGTGCGACAGTATTCCCCGGCGCCCTCAAGGGAGGCAAAAATGGGATAAAATGCCATGACCGCGATAACCGTGGCCCCCAGAAGCGGTATTGACGGCTGGGACGCAGCCTCAATGGCCGCTTTTTTGCGGTCCATTCCCATCCCCATGCGAACGACAATTCCGTCCGCCACCACAATGGAGTTGTCCACCATCATTCCCAGGGCGATCACCAGAGCGCCCAGGGACATGCGCTGCAGGTCAATACCGAAAATCGCCATCAGGATAAAACTGCCCAGAATAGTCAAAATCAGCGACGACCCGATAATAATACCCATTCGCCACCCCATGGCGAGGGTGAGAACAACCAGAACAATGGCAACGGCTTCGCCGAAATTGATCATAAAGCCTTTCACGGCTTGATCCACGACGTCCGACTGCCAGTGAAACCGATGAACTTCAATGCCCACCGGCAGCATTGGAATAATTTCATCGAGGCGCTTGTCGATGCCTTGACCGACCTTGACAACGTTGACCTTGGAGACAGAGGTAATGGAAATGCCGATGGCCGGCTTTCGGTTGTAGCGCATCAGGGTTGCCGGCGGTTCCAGATACCCGCGTTCCACAGTGGCGATATCCCTGATTCGAATCAGCTCCGCCGTGCGTTCAGACGAAACCGGTTTGTCGGCTTCTCCCGTCAGATTGGAAAGCTCGTCTCCAAAGGAGGCGCGGATATGTAAATTGGCGATATCCTCGGGAGATTTGAATTCACCCGTGGGTGCGATGCGTAACCGTTTCTGCTGCATGTCCACCCCGCCGGCATCCACCACCATGTTTTGCTGCTCCAGGGTAGCTTTGACGCTGGCATCGCTAAGGCCCAGTTCGGCGAGCTGGGACTGGGAAACGTTTACATAGATCGCTTTATTCTGAACACCCCAGAGATCCACTCGGGCAACGTCTTTTACCAGGCTGATCTCTTTTTTGATATCCTTGGCGTATTCTTCCAATTCTGCATACGAAAATCCGTCGCCCACCACAGCCAGTTGAAATCCAAACACATCCCCGAAATCATCAGTGACCTCCGGCCTGCCCGCCCCAGGAGGAAGCATGTGCTCAATGTTTCGAATCTTGCGCCGCAGTTCATCCCAGACCTGCGGCAGCTGGTCGGACCAGTATTGCGCTTTTAATTCGACTGAAATCAGTGACATACCTTCGCGGGAGGAGGACTCGATATATTTAACCTGGGGCATTTCCTGGATGGCGAGTTCAATACGGTCGGTGACTTCGAGCTCGACCTCTTCCGGGCTAGCCCCGGGATAAACCGTTGTAATGACCCCTGTCTTTACTGTAAATTCCGGATCCTCTAATTGACCGAGGCTGAAGAAGGCAGCGATTCCGCCTGCCACCAAAAGGAATATGGCAAAATAGGTGACCGTCCGTTTTTCGATGGCAATCGCTGTAAGGCTCATTTGGCCACCTCCCCTGTTGAAGCAGACAGGATGCGCACCTGTTGGCCTTCTTTCAGATAATGAACACCCGCCGTAGCAATCCACTCTCCCGGTTCGATTCCTTCCCGGATTGTAATACCCGAACCCAAAAGTTTACCGGATTTGACTTCTTGTTTGCTTACTTTTTTGGATTTTTCATTAATGATCCACACATAGGTCTTGTTCTCATTCGTTGAAAAAACAGCTGTTTCCGGTATAACGATCTGTGACTGGCCCTTAATTCCCGGTGGAGGAGCAGTGCTCGCTGCATTTCCGGCCATACCCGGCAGGATTTTGATATCCGCGGGTTGATCCATAACCAGCGTAACCGGATAGGTGCGGGTGGTTTTCGATGCTTCCTTGCCGATTTCCTTGATTTGAGCTTCGATTTCACGACCCGGAAACGGATCAAAGCGAACCCGCAACACCTTGCCGGCAGTTTTGAGGTAATCGGCATGGGATATCAGGTTTTCGGGAATGTTCACGATCATCTCAATCTCGGAATGATCGATCAGTCGGACGATGGGTTGCTTGGCCTTCACATCCTCAAAATTTTCAACATAGGTGGCGGAAATAATACCGTCAAACGGAGCTTTCAGATGGCTATAGCTCAACTGATCTCCGGCGGAATCCACAGCAGCTTTCAGGGATCGTAACTGAGCCTTGGCACTGTCCATCACCTGACGGCTGCGATCCACCATTGCCTGACTGACAGCCCCCGTGTCCTTTTTCCGGATGCGAAGTACTCTTTCATAATCGGACTCGGCCCTTTCCAGCACGGCTTTTTCCCGCGCCAACTGCCCTTTGGCATCTCTAAGATTAACCTCAAAATCCCGTGGATCAATCCGGGCAAGCTCCCGGCCTTTTCTTACCTGATCCCCCACTTTAACCGGCAGTGTGATCAGCGGGCCCGCAACGCGAAAAGACAGATCCACTTCCTGGATCGCCTTGGCCTGCCCGGGGAACCAGCGCTTTGCGAACTCAGAAGGATCACTGACCTGAATCGCCCGCACCGGCCGAATCATTTCTTTTTTCGGGATTTCCTCCTGACATCCCAAAAAAGGGAAAATTCCAAGCAGTAGAGTTATACTTCCAATCAAAAACTTCATAATGTCCTCCAAGCCTAATTATACGTTTCGGAATTTCTACAACATATTAATATTATTTATCTTTAACTGACGCTCAACATTGCAGTGCAACATGGAATAGTGGAATGATGTTCTTTACCGGTTTGTTGAAATTCCGGGCGCCGGTCCTGGCTTTGGATTCGATATCGCTAATTTCCTAACGACGCCTGCCCCCGCCTCTGCCGCCGCCGCTTCTTCCGGAGGATCTGGTCCGGGATCTGTTGTAGCTATTGCTCCGTTGATTGCCTCGCTGCCGAGACTGGTAACTTCGGTTGAGGTCCCGGGTATTGTTTGAACTTCTGGAACTGCTCTTTACCTGTGAGGATCGAGCAGGCTGTTTGCCCTGAGTCTGCATTTTTTCCTTCCGGGCCGACTGGCCCTTCTCGGACTGCCAGCCATCCTTCGTGCGCTTCTGCCAGCCCGAATCGGTTTTGCGATGGACATTACCGCTACGGTCCGTATAGACATTGTTGGAACGTTTATTTGCCGTACGTGCATTTCCCTTTATGCCGGCTTTTGGGGCAGCCCCCTTTACCCGTGCCTGGTTCCGCTGATTCCGGTACATATTCTGCCCGGAAGCGTTGCGACTGCCCGCACGATAACCTGCACGGTACCCGGCGTTGCGTCCCCTTCGGTATCCGTGCCGATACCCGCGTCGATATCCCCGGTAACGGCCCGGGCCCCACCAACCGCCGCGATACCATCCGCCCCCCCCGATCGTAAAGCGAAAGGGCCCGTTACAGTAGCTGAATCCGAAACGAAATCCGGTCCAGGGATTCCACCGCACGTGAAACCCCCATGTGGCCGGACGCGGGTAATAGTATCGCCCATACCAGTACGGGTACCAGTATCCCGTTCCGTAGATGACGGTGTTGTGGTAGACGTAGGTGGTGGTATAACCCGAAGTGTAGCCGATATAAACAACCTCGGGTGTTGAGTCGTAGACACGCACGAATGTCACGTGATAAATGGGGCTCTCCGGCGGTATGGTGTATATCTCTGCCGGAACGGAAGTCGCCACGAGCCAGGAACCGGTTGCACTGTATGATGAAAACCATACCGCCTCATCGCAGGCATAGTATGTTTTGCCGACACGAATGACCGGAGTTGCCGTATTGACGGCATACACCATTTTGGTTCCTGAAATAGTCTCGAATTTGGGATTCCCATCGTAGTCCACCGTCAACGTCGCATTTTTCCGATCGATAGAGGCCGTCTGGGGGACCTGGGCATCCAGCACAGCGTCTTTGGCAACGTCGGTTCCGGGGACTGCGTAAAGCACGGTGCCCATTTGCGAATCTTCCGGAATCCGGGCAAAGTCCGGTGGGAGTTTCTCGCCGGGAACATATTGCCACGGCCCATCCAGCTTGGCGCTGGCGTACCACCGTCCTGAAATAAGGATATAATGTAGCTGCTTTTTTATGTGCATCAGAACGTCGCTGTCTGTGTTGCTCATGTATAGGAGGTCGGTCCCCGATATCGGGGTGTACTCCGGTTTGCCGGTGCTGGAAATGAGTTCGGTCGGTTCGGTCGATAGGATCACCCTTGGCGAAGGGCCGGGTTTTTCTTGATCCGCCTCGTCTTGTTCCTCCGGGTCGGCTTCCTCTTTTGGGGCTCGCGAGGCAACCTCCGGCGGAATCTTTTGGGCCACCTTCCATTCGCCTGTGATGTCGCCGGCGGTGTACCAGGTGTTCTTGTCCGCATAGAGGTAGTAGGTTTCTTGGGTAGGTACAAACAGGATGGTAAACGGCGTGTTGATCACCCGCATGAGCTCGGTTCCGTCTTCCGGCTGAAGACGCGGCTCACCGTCGAGTGTGATCAGCACGGCCGGTTCGTTTACGAACAGGATCTTTGGGGGATCGGTACTGATCCTTTCAGCAGCTTTCTCCCGCGTCTCCGCTTGTTCAAGGGTGGTCATCAGGCGGTCCATGGAGATCGGCAGGTTCCATTTTGGGATCTCTTTCTCCAGCAAGGCCTTGAGTTTCTTTGCCTTTTCTTCATCCTGCTCCGGGAAGCGTACCTGAGTAACCGACACATCTTCTACGGTTGCGGTGCGCTCGGCACGGTCCGTATCCAGGCGTGCTTTGAACCACACGGCGCCAAAGACAGGCTCTTTTGAATCCTTGAGTTCTATAGCGACCGCAGCACGGCCCTCCAGTCGATTGTCGTTAAATTTTTCCGGCTGTGGCTGATAAATTACAACCGTGCCTTTCGGGGTGTCAATTTCTCTCGGCCAGGGGCTTTCCGGTATTTCCTTGGCCCAACCTGACGTCGCTGTCAGCAGGCCGGCCCAGAGAAGCACGCCTTTCCATCCGATAGGTTTCATCATTATGTTTTCCTCCTAATGTTCCAACCCTTTTTTACAACTCCTCTCATAGCACTCTATATCCGAAACGAGCAATAAAATTAAAGAATGGTGATATCGAAGTTTAGGACCACTCGAATATTGGTTACACCCTTACTTCCGGACCCTCTTGAGCAAAATAAACACCTCAAAAACTCAGCCAAAGACCGTTCAATAATCCTTTCTTGAAACGGTAATCTAAGGTAAGGTCCAATTTAATGTGGTACTGAACCCTGAACGCTGAACCGCTTAACCTGGGATAAATCTGAAAAGGAGTCGAAATGTCCAAACTCTTTGAAGCCACCACAATCAACGGCATGAAGCTTTCAAACAGATTTGTACGCTCCGCCACATGGGAAGGGATGGCGGATGCCGATGGGAATTGTACGCCTGAGCTCAAGGATCTTTATGTTCGGCTTGCTAAAGGAGGTGTGGGCCTGATCATAACAGGCGTTACCTATGTTCGGCAGGATGGAATGGTTGCTCCCCGTCAGTTGGGCTTATCCGACGATAAATGTATTCCAATCTTCAAAGATATGACGGATGCCGTTCACCAACATGGCGGCCGCATTGCAGCTCAGCTGGTTCATGCCGGAATCTTATCCAACCCGAAAGTGACAGGGCTTACACCGTTGATACTGTCAAAGGTGGAGGGTTATGCCGGGTCTGAAGGTCGGGAAATGACCGTGGATGATATCCAGGAAATTATTGAGGCGCATGCGCAGGCTGCCCGGCGGGCAAAGGATGCCGGCTTCGACGCGGTGCAAATCCATGGGGCACACGGTTTTTTGATCAATCAGTTCCTTTCTCCGGCTTTCAACAAGCGGACCGATGAATATGGCGGGCTCATTGAAAACCGAACGAAAGCTGCTATAGAAATTATTGAAAGCGTAAGATCGTATGTGGGTGATGATTACCCGGTCTTGTTCAAGCTAAACTCCGAAGACGTTATCGATGGGGGGCTCGTGGTGGAAGATTCTCTCCAAGCCGCATTGCTGATCCAGGAGGCGGGGATCGATGCCATCGAGTTGAGTGGAGGTACCGTCGTCACAGGAGATCACGCCAGGAAAGACATCAATACCGAAGAAAAAGAGGCCTACTGGCGAAAGGCAGCCAAACGTATCAAGGAAAACCTGAGTGTGCCGCTCATGCTGGTGGGAGGCATTCGTTCATTGCCGTTGGCCGAAAAACTCTATAATGAGGGTTATGCTGATTATTTCTCCATGAGCAGACCCTTTATTCGAGAACCTGGTCTTATCAAACGTTGGGCTTCGGGGGATTTGCGAAAAGCCGACTGCCTGTCGGACAATCTGTGCCGCGGCCCTCTGATGGAAGGCGGCGGTATTTACTGTGTTGTAGAAGAAAGGCAAAAGGAGAATGGTTAGAAGAAGTAAAGTGATGTGACTACACCAGTTCTTTGAGAAACAGATGGGCCGAACAGATTCTTATCCCATCTTTTGTAACCAGATCCACATCAGGATCAAGAGTAACCTGTGTCGCCGGAACTGACGGAAAGCGTTTTTTCAAATAGCGGAGCGAGAGGCTGGCATCTTTACCTGAAGATTTGCATTCAATAAAATGGGCGGGTCTTCCATCTTCAACAAGTACGAAATCGACTTCTCTTTTGTCGATATCTCTAAAGTATCGGAGTTCCAAATCTCGCCCTTCGGTGTCCTGAGCAAAGAAACAGAATTTCAACAAGTGGCAGGCAACGAGGTTTTCAAAACGGTATCCCCCATCGGATACCACCGTCCAATCGAGATGGTAATGTTTGGCCTCTTTTTTGACCGCCCGAATCTTAGGGGCTCCGAAGGGATAGATTCGAAAAATCATATAGAGGTTTTCTAACATAGCGATCCACCGCGAAACAGATTGATGCGAAACTTGCAAGTCCTCCCTTAAGGCGTTTAATGAAAGCGGAGAACCCACGAGGTCCGGCAGTCGCAAAACCATTTTCTCTACAATTCCGACATCCTGAATGTTTTCAAGATCCGACAAATCTCCCTGAATAACCTGCGAGCGATACTCTCGGCTCCAGCGTTTGCTCTGAATTTCTGACTGCAGTAAAAACGGTTCCGGGAATCCACCATAGGTCAGCAGGTCCTGTATGGTGGAAAACGTTGGTGCCCCCAACTCGGCACAAGTAAGCGGCAAAAGACGGTAAAAGTGGTAGCGACCTTGGAGGGAGTCACCGCCACGGCGATAATAATCCAGCCTTGCACTGCCGGTAACCAGTATTTGCAGCTCGTGCCCGCGTTTGTCGAACAATCCTTTCACGACCTGACGCCACCTTGAATACTTATGAATCTCATCAAGAATCATAAATCCATGCCCGGTCGGAAAACTTTCCATAATGATATTTTCTCGGTCTTCAGCCGCATCCCAGTTGAGATATCGCTTTTGGATATCAAACCCGGCCTGTTTACATAAATGTTTAGCCAGGGTCGTCTTTCCGGACTGGCGAGGCCCACCGATGAATACCATCTTGCGCTGAACGTCCTCCATTACCGGGGACTCAATATAGCGGGACAAAAATTCACTCATTTTTTTACCTCTATCGTAAAATACACGCGAGTATTTTTTGATTCATATAAATATACTCGCAAAGTAAGAAAATCAACAACAAACTATGCAAGGTGCCCAACAGGTGAAAATTCAGCAGTTTTTTCAGAAGATGTCGATTCGAGGATCCGGTCCCGGTTTGAGAGATTAGGGGACGGTAATGCCCGATGGGAGAGCTAAAACCAATGATGAATGCTTTTGGGGTGCGGATTTTATGAACGCGCTGGTCATGTTCGACGATGAAGAGGTTGACAGACTGGTTGGGCGATGTTAGCCAAAGTTGGTGTGG
>CAYSUA010000065.1:12122-15958 GCA_964433795.1 uncultured Desulfobacteraceae bacterium
CGACGATGAAGAGGTTGACAGACTGGTTGGGCGATGTTAGCCAAAGTTGGTGTGGCAAATAAATTGCGTTCAATATCATTTGGGTTTTACTGTTCTGCCAGATTTGAACCATTTAAAAGAAAAACTGGATTTACAGACACTGTCAGGCGTTTTGACGGTTTAAGTGATCAGGTCGGTTTTATTAACCCCAATTAAGAGGAGGACGTTATGATAAGAGCTTTTACCCGTATACTAATCGTAATAAGTGTAGGGTTGATGATTATCGGAACCGGTTTTGCGGCAGAACCCGATAGTTGTAAAATGGTGCGGTTTTCCGATGTAGGCTGGACCGACATTACCTCAACGACGGCATTGTCAACCGTTGTTTTGGAGGGTTTAGGATATAAGGTTAAAACCCATGTGCTATCTGTACCGGTGACTTTTGCGAGCCTGAAGAACAAGGACCTCGACGTTTTTCTGGGGCTCTGGTTACCCAGTATGGCCGCTGATGAAAAACCCTACCGCGATGATGGCTCGGTGGAAAGAGTGCGGGCCAATCTGCAGGGTGCAAAATACACGTTTGCCGTACCTAAATATGTTCATGATGCCGGGATCAAAGACTTCGCCGATATCGCCAAATACAAAGATAAGCTCGGCGCGAAGATTTACGGTATTGAACCGGGCAATGACGGCAACCGCCTTATCCAGGAGATGATCGATAAAAATGCGTTTGATTTAAAGGGCTTTAAGCTGGTGGAATCGAGTGAACAGGGCATGCTGAGCCAGGTCAAACGGGCGGGCCGCAAAAAAGATTGGATTGTCTTCCTGGGCTGGGAACCGCACCCGATGAATGCCAATTTTGAACTTGGCTACCTGTCCGGCGGCGATGATTATTTCGGTCCCAATTACGGAGGTGCGACGGTATATACCAACATCAGAAAGGGATATGTGCAGGAATGTTCCAATGTTGGCCAGTTGCTGAAGAATCTTGAATTTACCCTTGCGATGGAAAACGAAGTGATGGGCATGATCCTGGACAAGGGCATGCAGCCCGATAAAGCGGCCCGGCTTTGGCTACAAAAAAATCCCGGGGTTTTGGATATGTGGCTGAAAGATGTTACCACCATTGATGGTAGGGACGGCTTGGCGGCCGTGAAAAAACACCTCAAATAGTTCCATCCCTGTGAATCGCTTCCGGTTCCAAGAGGGCCGGAAGCGACCGATCACCTGCAAAGCCGGTATGAAGGAGGCTGAAGCATGCCTGAATTCCTGTCGCATAAAATTCCGATTGGACAGTGGGCCAAAGTTTTTGTCGAATTTCTCACCGATAATTTTTATGAGGAATTTCGCCTTTTTTCAGACGGGCTCGAGTGGTTTATTGAGGGTCTGATTTTCCTACTGAGTGCTGTCCCACCGGTTTTATTGATCCTTATCATTTGTGCGTTGAGCTATTTTCTGCATCGCAACTGGAAACTTGTTATCGGCGTTGCCGCTGCTCTGCTTCTGATCGTTAATATGGGGTATTGGGATAGAACCCTCGAAACCGTGGCCCTGGTCGTGTATTCAACCTTTATATCCTGTATACTGGGGGTTCCGATCGGTATTGCCGCAGCTCATCATCGCTGGCTCTATACTCTGCTACGGCCAATCCTGGACTTAATGCAAACAATTCCTACATTTGTCTACCTGATTCCGACCCTCATGCTGTTTGGCCTTGGCATGGTGCCGGGCCTGATTTCTACGGTTATTTTCGCTATCCCTGCCCCCATCCGGCTGACCCAGTTAGGGATCATCAGTGTTCCCAAAGACTTGCTCGATGCCGGTAAGGCCTTTGGGGCATCGCGCCTGCAGCTGCTCTGGAAAGTCGAGTTGCCGCATGCATTGCCGTCCATTATGGCGGGTCTGACCCAGTGTATTATGTTGTCGTTGTCAATGGTGGTGATTGCCGCTTTGGTGGGAGCCGATGGCCTCGGCAAGCCTGTGGTTCGTGCCCTGAACTCCGTGAACATTGCCCAGGGGATAGAGGCCGGTCTTGCCATTGTTATCGTTGCTATTGTGTTGGACCGTCTCCTCAAAAAACCCGGGCAACCGATTGAAGGCGCAGAGGCTGGAGGCTAATGTATGGCTGCCGTCAGATTTGATCATGTTGACGTAATCTTCGGCCCGGATACTCCCCGTGCTCTTGAAATGCTGGACAAGGGCGCCGATCAAGACGAGGTGTTCGCCAAAACCCGAAATGTGGCGGCCGTTCGCAACGCAACCCTGAAGGTGGCCGAAGGTGAGATCTGTGTACTTATGGGGCTTTCGGGTTCCGGCAAATCTTCTCTTCTGCGATGTGTAAACGGCCTTAATAAAGTTACCCGGGGCCGCGTTCTGGTTCGTCATAAAGGTGAGGATGTTGATGTGGCGACCTGTAGCCAAGCGATGCTTCACCATCTGCGAACCGAGCGCATCGCAATGGTTTTTCAGCAGTTTGGCCTAATGCCCTGGCGAAATGTACGTGACAATGTCGGTTTCGGGCTTGAACTTGCCGGCGTTTCCAAAGCTGAACGAAATCGAATCGTGGACGAAAAACTGGCTTTGATTCGCCTTGCCAACTGGGCGAACTCGTTTCCAAACCAATTATCCGGCGGCATGCAACAACGGGTGGGCCTGGCCCGGGCGTTGGCTACGGATGCGGATATATTGCTGATGGATGAGCCGTTTTCAGCTCTTGATCCGCTTATTCGCGAACATTTACAGGATGAGTTGCTGCAACTTCAGGCAGATTTGAAAAAAACCATTCTTTTTGTCAGCCATGATCTGGACGAGGCGCTCAAGATAGGATCGCATATCGCTATTATGGAATCAGGGCGCATCATTCAAATCGGCACGCCGGAAGATATTGTTGCCAATCCGATTGATGACTATGTTCGGCAATTCGTCGCATCAGTTAATCCTCTGAAAGTTCTGAGCTGCGCCTCTCTGATGCGGCCGGTCAGCGACCTGCAACACTTAAAAGACAACAACAGTGCGGTTTTTTTGGATCCCGAAGACGAGTGCATATGCCATATTGATCCGGAAGGTCGACCCAAGCGGGTGACGTTTTCAGGCAATGAACTTAATCTGATTCAAATTCAGGATGGTTTGGATCTCAAAAATCTGGCTGAAGGAACAATCGTTATCGCCGCAATTAAGACGCTGATGAAAACGGTTGTTGAAATTAATCACTGCACACGTCTGCCGGTGCCGGTCGTTGACGGGCATGGCCGAGTGGTTGGCGTTGTCGGTCCGGAAGAAATTTTCCGAGGAATCTTGCGTGAAAACAGACCTGCTCGAATGGAACGTGAAATTTCAGTGATGTGATTTTCAGGAATCGATATCTTGGGACTGAACATCGACGATCCCGAGGCGGATGGCAAATTGAATCAGCTGGGAAATATTTTCGATCTTCAGCTTTTCCATGATGTTGGCCCGGTGGGTTTTCACCGTACTCGGACTGACGCACAGAATATCGGAAACTTCTTTGGTCGAGCGCCCCTCTGCGATCATCTGAAACACTTCGCGCTCCCGGTTTGAAAGTTTGGTATACAGATCTTCCCGGGAGGAGGTTTTCTTCAGCGTCAGGTAATCGTCAATAACGCGCCGCGATATGGTGGGGCTCAAGTAAACGTCGCCTTTTACGGCGGCAGATATGGCCTTGATAATTTCCCCGCCGGTCGAGTCTTTAAGCAGATAACCCGAGGCCCCCAAACTGATCAGCTCGCTGATGTAACGATCATGGGAATGCATGGAAAGGATGATAACCTTGGTTTGAGGCAACATTTTTTTGATTTGCCGGGTGGCTTCAATACCGTTTAACAACGGCATGGCAATAT
>CAYSUA010000066.1:0-7018 GCA_964433795.1 uncultured Desulfobacteraceae bacterium
CGAAATAATCCTTGCGGCTGCAACAGAAGTGGGGCCGGCGCTCTTTTACAGCCTACTGATTATCACGGTATCATTTTTGCCGGTGCTCAACCTCCAGGAGCAGTCCGGGCGCCTGTTCAAACCGCTCGCTTACACCTATACCTTTGCCATTGCCGCCTCCTCCCTGATTGCGGTGACCATTGTTCCGGTGTTGATGACGTTTTTTATCCGGGAACGGACTTTTGGCCGGGAGACAAGCAAGCGGCGCCGGGTTCAAACATGGATTGCCTCTGTTTTTTCACCTCCCCTTTTGGTGGTGGCCGCTGGTCTTGCAGGCCTAGATCTGCCGGACTGGGCCCTGGTTGCCGCACTGACCGTCTCGGCATTTGCTGTGGTGTGCCTTGCGTCTCAGAAAATCATGCCCGAAGTCCGAAACCCCATCAGCCGGTTTTTCATCTGGATCTACCGCCCTTTTATTCATAGGGTTTTGAAGTGGCGCAAGACTACGATTTTCATGGCATTTGTGGTATTGGGCGTATCCGTCTATCCGGCCACAAAACTCGGCAGTGAATTCATGCCGCCGCTAAACGAAGGCGATCTTCTTTACATGCCCACAACCCTTCCGGGAATCTCCATCACCAAGGCCAAGGAGCTGCTTCAGCAAACGGATCGAATTATCCAACGGTTTCCGGAAGTGCATCACACGCTAGGCAAAATCGGACGGGCCGAGACCGCCACCGATCCGGCCCCGCTTTCGATGGTTGAGACCACCATTACTCTCAGCCCCCAGGTGACATACCAAAAGGTGACGGTGAAGCGGTTTTTTTCAAACTGGCCGGGTTGGCTCAAGAAACCGCTTACCATTATCTGGCCCGAGGTCAAAAATGGTCGGATATTGCACGAGTGGCGAAAGAAAAAAATAGATCGATTTTTTTCGACTTGGCCGGGCCGGCTTAAAAAGCCGCTTGCCTGGATTTGGCCGGAGGAACGCTATATCACCATTGATGAGCTGATAGAAGATTTGGACCGGGCCATTCGGTTTCCGGGAGTTACCAATGCGTGGACGATGCCCATCAAAACCCGGATCGATATGTTGTCTACCGGTATTAAAACGCCGGTGGGAATTAAGCTGATGGGGCCGGATCTGGAAGTGCTGTCGGAGCTCGGTTCAAGAATCGAGGCTGTGATGCGCGACATTCCGGGTACCCTTTCGGCATATTCCGAGCGGGTGACCGGCGGCAACTATTTGGATTTCGAAATCCGCAGGGATCAAATCGCCCGATATGGGCTGACCATCGGAGATGTTCAGGATGTGATCATGACCGCCATCGGGGGGATGAACATAACCTATACCGTTGAAGGGTTGGAACGGTATCCGGTAAATCTGAGATATAATCGGGAACTGAGGGATAACACCGATCGGCTGAAACGGGTCCTGGTTTCCGCCCCCACGGGCGCCCAAGTTCCTTTGGCTCAGCTAGCCGATTTTCATATCCGTAAAGGCCCTGCCGGTATCAAAAGTGAAAATGCGCGCCAGTCGGCCTGGATTTATGTGGATCTGAAGGGAATCGATGTGGGGACCTATGTGAAAATGGCCAAGGTGGTGGTGGAACGGGATGTTCCCCTCCCCACCGGTTATTCCATGGTGTGGTCGGGCCAGTTCGAGTATATGGAAAAAGCGCGAAAGCGGCTCAATATCATCGTTCCGGTGACGTTGATGGTTATCTTTGTTCTCCTCTACATTCACTTTTACAGTGTTATTGAAGCGACCATTGTGATGGCTAGCCTTCCCTTTGCGATGGTGGGCGGTGTGTGGCTTCTATACTTGCTCGACTATAATCTGTCCGTCGCCGTGGTGGTGGGATTTATCGCCCTGGCCGGCCTGGCTGCGGAAACCGGCGTGGTGATGCTGGTCTATTTGGATGAAACGTTCGAGCGGAGAAAGAAACAGGGAAAAATGAACTCTTCAGCGGATCTAGAAGCAGCCATTATCGAAGGGGCGGTGGAAAGGGTTCGTCCGAAGTTGATGACTGTGAGTACAACACTTATCGGACTCCTTCCGGTCATGCTGGGAACGGAAACCGGGTCTCAAGTGATGAAGCGGATTGCCGGTCCCATGGTGGGAGGGTTGATCTCATCCACGGTATTAACGCTTGTGATTATACCGGCAGTCTATGAAATCTGGAAGCGGTGGGAACTCAGAAAGGACTGGTCGGAATCGGAGGATTTATCATGAAGAAAATAGCGCTTACTTTTATCGTTTTTATATATATTTTGACTATCCCGTTTTAGCAAATTCGGCTCAAGAAAAAGTGGACCATTCAAAATCAAAGCACTTATCGAAAACGCAAAATTGCTGGATCAATTTACTTATGAAGTAAAATGAGGACGACGTTATGCGACATCGTAAGACCGTCTTTATGCTTATTTTTTTGTATGTACTTGCCGGATGGATTCTAATTGAAGCAAAAGAACATCCCTCGAATTTGGCGGATGATCCCCAAAAGGCGCTGGCCTTCTGGGATGAGGTCATCAGCCTGGATACCCAGAATGCCGAGGCGTTTAATGAACGCGGCAAGGCATACAAGAGTATGGGCCGATACCAGCGCGCCATAGAAGATTATAGTCAAGCCATAGATCTGGATTCCCAATATGCTGAGGCGTATTACAATCGGGGAGTGGCCCACAAGCAGTTGAAAAAATATCAGGAGGCACTGGAAGACTATAGCACGGCCATCCAACTCGATCCCTCCAATGGACATAGTTTTCGGCAGAGGGGAGTGGTGTATAAGAAACTCGGTTTATACGAGCGCGCCATCGAGGATTATGATCGTGCGATTCAATTAAAGCCGGACTATGCCAAGACCTATAACAATCGAGGCGTTGCATATAAGAAGCTCGGAAAATTTCAGTTCGCCATCGAAGATTACAGCGAGGCCATCCGTTTGGAGCCGAATGTTCCCCTCTATTTCAACAATCGGGGAGTGGCATGGAAAAACCTAAGGAGATATCGACTGGCCCTCGATGATTACGATCGGGCCATAGGATTGAATCCCCACAACTCCTGGTTTTTCAGCAATCGCGGAAATGTTTATGCGAAGTTGGGACAGTATGACAGGGCTATAGAGGATTACGATCACGCCATTGGTCTAAATCCCAATGATGGACGAACATACAACAACCGCGGGATTGCCTACAAAAAACTAGGGAAATATCAGAAGGCCATCCAAGATTATAACAGGGCGATCACTATTAATTTTAAGGATGCGGTTGCCTTTTACAACCGGGGAATTGCCTATAAGAATCTTGACGATTTCCAAAATGCTTTGGAGGATTTTTCTAAAGCCATCCAGCTTGATCCAAATAATGCCGGCTTCTATCGAAACCGCGGTCTGATTTATAAAAAACTGGAAGACTACCACCAGGCCATCGAAGACTATGATCGCGCCATTCGTCTGAAACCGGATTACGCAAAAGCATACCATAACCGTTCGAAGGCCCATAAGAAACTCGGTGAATATGAAAAGGCGCTGAAAAACAGCAATCGTGCGATAGAATTAGATCCGTCCAATGAATGGTACTACAACAGTCGGGGGTTGGCTTATAAAAACTTGGATAAACCCAGGGAGGCGGTTGAAGATTTCAGCCAAGCCATTCGTATCAACAAGGATGTGGCAGAGTTTTATATCAACCGTGGTAATGTCTATAAAAATTTCGGTCAGTTCCAAATGGCGCTAAATGATTTCAGCCGTGCAATCGGCCTCGAGCCCGAGAGCCCCCGAACCTATAACAGCCGGGGAATTATTTTTAGAAATCTGGGGCGCCCCGACAAGGCAATGGACGATTTCAATCATGCGATCCGCCGTGACCCATTATATGCAGAAGCATACATCAGTCGGGGAATCGGACACATTACCGAAGGTGACTACGAAGAGGCCTGCCAAGATTTTGAAAAAGCTTGCAAGCTCGGTGATTGTTCGTATATCAAATGGGCAAGAGAAAACGGAGATTGCAGGTGAGAGGAGGGAATGCGCATGGAGTTCGAGAGATATTATCTCGATTTATTTGAAATATTAAGTTCCCTGTGCAAGAAAATTGCTTCGGGGAAATACGATCAAGCGGATGTGGACAAGCTGTTTGATATGGCCAAAGACAACCGATATCCGGGGCTTTTTACCGAATTGGCCGAATCCTTCGGCATGATGATGGTAAAGGTGGAAGCAAGGGAGTTTAGGCTGAAGCAGATAATTGAAGAGCTTGAAAAGAAAACCGGTTCTGCGGATTGATTGCCTCATATGCATACCGCCCACCGCGCACACCTTGGTTATTGATGAAAGATTCCTTGATGTATTATAATAAAAATGTTTATCTGTCTGAGAGAAGTATGAACTGCGATTATATGGATTTGTAACACAAGGAGTTTTGCCGGATTTTAGTTCTGTTGATGCGATCATTTCAAGAGATTCTCTATTTGGGTGGCCATTCACGACGTAATATTCGTTGTCTTATAGTTATTTCAATCTTATTCGGTTTTATATCCACCACTTCAGAGGAAGCACAGGCGGCATTTTCTCGTGCAGACCGAATAGCCTTCCAGCGATCCATCCGAGACCGGCGATATAAGCTGCACCGACGCTATAAAAAGGTGCGAAGAGAGCAAACCAAATATATCATCGTACACACCTCGGAAGCCGGGCTTAAAAGCACCTTGAACGTGATCTCAACGGGTAAGATTTTCCGGAGGCGGGGCCGCACATACGGCGGCCATGCCCATTATGTGATTGCCCGAAACGGAAGGACCTATCGGACGCTTGATAAGAATTACCGGGCCGATCATGCGGGGTTGAGCATGTGGAACGGGGAGACGGATATCAGTGACGTATCCATCGGTATCGAATTGGTGGGCTATCACTATACACCGATTACTAAAAAGCAATACCGGTCCGTCGGCATACTCATCGATATTTTAAAGGATGTATATCATCTGGACGATCGAGCCGTGCTGACCCACAGCCAGATCGCCTACGGAAAGCCGAACCGGTGGGTTAAGAGAAACCATCGGGGGCGCAAGAAATGCGCCAAGAATTTTGAGCGGCATGAAGCCGGCTTGGTCCACGCATGGTCCTATGATCCGGATGTCAGGGCCGGGCGGCTCAAAGCAGACCGTAAACTTAAAGCGATCTA
Organism: uncultured Desulfobacteraceae bacterium; assembly: GCA_964433795.1. Classification (GTDB taxonomy): domain Bacteria; phylum Desulfobacterota; class Desulfobacteria; order Desulfobacterales; family SURF-15; genus DUZK01. The sequence goes on from CAYSUA010000066.1 coordinate 5,164, forward strand.
CTACCGGCGTCGGGTGGCCGTTGCCAGCCGGATCGGCTCCAATACCATTACCGCAGCCAATACCGCCTGGTCCATTGCCGGTGAGGACTTTGATTCTCCCACCACCCTGTATCGGTTTCCCGGCGGGCGGTTGATCTCCGGTGATGAAATCGACAGCCGGATCGGATGGGATCATGTTCCGGCAAATACGGTGGTGTTGCTGAACCAGCGGAAAAATCCGAACACCGGATCTAATGAAGGGCCCATCAAGACCATTGCAAACGGATTGACGGCCTGGTCTTTTGCAGGCACTGCATACAAGAGTCCATCGACTTTTTATTTTTTCCCCAACGGAAAGATGAAAAACGGGAACCAGATATTTGATTGGGATGATTTCCCGTCAAATACGAAATTGATCATCGGTTACCAGCAACCTGTCCGGATCACCCGCAACAATCTGCCCCTTCGAGTTGCCGGAAAACGATACAATGATAAAGGGACACTCTATTATTTCCCCAACCGGTCACTGGTCCCTGGAAATCGAATAAAGGATTTTGCGAACCTGCCTGTCGGAGTTTTGATGTTCATCCCCATGAAACGATCGTAACCGGCAGCAGAATCGCACGGTCTATCTACATGTTCTCCAGAAGGTCACACAGCAACCGGACCCCGAAACCCGTGCCCCCCGGTCCGCAATAACCGGATTCCTTTTTGGAATAGGAGGGGCCGGCAATATCGATGTGTGCCCAGGGAATCCCTTCAACGAATTCCGATAAAAAGAGGGCTGCGGTGATGGCCCCACCCCAGCGCGTTCCACCGATATTGCTGATGTCCGCGAAATCGCTTTTCAACATCTCCTTATAGTCATCCGGAAGCGGCATTTTCCAGCAGCGTTCATGGGTTTTGGCTCCTGATTGGAATATGGATTCAGCCAATTCATCATCCGAGGAAAACACCCCTGCGATTCGTTCCCCCAATGCCACCACGCATGCGCCCGTCAACGTGGCCAGGTCGATGAGAACCTGGGGTTTGTAGGTTTTCACCGCATAAGCCATGGCATCTATCAGGATCAACCTGCCTTCGGCGTCTGTGTTGTTGATTTCAACGGTCTTTCCCGAATAACTTCGAACGATATCTCCCGGACGTGCGGCTGAACCGGACGGCATGTTTTCAACGATGGGCATCAATCCCAATACATTGATTTTGGGTTTAAGTTTTGAAATGGCGATCATCGTGGATGCCACCACGGCTGCTCCCGACATATCCGATTTCATATGATCGAGGGATCCTGAAGGTTTCAAATTAAGGCCGCCGGAATCGAAGGTCACACCTTTACCGATCAGGGCAACTGTTTTCTTGGCTCCCGGTGGCCGATGTTCCAGTATGACCATCCGCGGTTTGCTTTCGCTGCCGGCGGCAACCGCCAGCAAGGAGTCGAATTTTTTCTGTTTCAGTTGTTTGTCGTTCATTATAGAAACCCGGAGCTTGGTCTTTCCGGCAGCTGTACGGATGAGTCCGGCAAACTGCTCCGGCTTTTTTTCATTGGAGGGTGTGTTTACCCATTCTCTTGCCTGAATGGTCCCGGAACAAACGGATTCAACCCTTTGCAGCAACCTTCTATGATTTTTTTTCGCCTCTGGTTCTACGACAAGATGGACACGTTTTAAGGGTTTGAGCTTTTTTTCTTCCTTATACTTACGATACAGATGATTCCCGAGTACCGCACCTTCACCCAAAGATTTCAATATTTCCGCTTCGTCTAATTTGATTTTCGCTGCAACGGGAACAACGATGAAAATTTCAGATATGCTTTTGGCCATACTGCTTTTAACGGCTTTTCCGGCCATTGAACGCAGGTTTTCAAAATCGATCTTAT
>CAYSUA010000066.1:7036-7818 GCA_964433795.1 uncultured Desulfobacteraceae bacterium
CCCCATGAAGGTGATCCGTTCCGCCTTGATTTCTGAGGGATTGTAGAAGGTCACTGCCTCTTTGGATGCCCCCTTGAATTCCTTGAGCCGCTTTGCCTTTCGGATAAGGCCGGATACGGTCTTGTCTGTATGTATCACTTTGTCTTCACATACCGGTACGATGAGTGTTTCAATCTTTTCTTTTTTCAGATCCACGGGTGTCAGCTGAAGCATGCTATTCTCTCCTTTTTTCTCGATTTTATGCCTGCATGGATTTCAGCAGGCTGTCGACCCACTGAATTCTCTCTTTGAGCAGTTCGGGTATGGGAAGCTCGTAAGGGCACCGGGTCATGCATTCTCCACACTCGGAACATTCTCTGGCCTTATTGATCATCGATTTTCGGGGTTCTTTGGCGAATATCCGATCCCCCATACGTTTGGCTTGCGATCTCACACCGAGAACCATCTGGATCGGTATTCCCTCGGTACAAGGTTGACAATAATCGCATCGGCGGCAAAAATTTTTATCATATTCTTTTTGGATGTCATCGATAATTTTTTTGTCCTCATTATCGAGCCGATGATCACCGGCGAATATTTCCCAGTTCTGATCAAATTTTGCTGTACTCTCAACCCCGCACAGCACCAATACCCCTTCTTGCCCCAAGGCGTATTTCAAGGCCGGTTTCGGATGCTCTATGACACCGCCGGACATGGGCTTCATGGCAATGACGCCGATATTCTTTTCAAGCGCTTTGGGAATGATTTTATTTTTCGCTTCAGGCTCCATAAAACTGAAACAG
>CAYSUA010000066.1:7828-9618 GCA_964433795.1 uncultured Desulfobacteraceae bacterium
ATCGAACGGGCCGTCGTCCAACACACGGTCCAACATATCCAGACTGTGGGCGGTAACCCCCACATGGCCGATGATCCCTTCTTTTTTAGCCTGCAAAAGACCCTCCAAAGCGCCTCCGGGGGAGATAATTTCCGGATATTCATTTTCCTTGATGAAATGGCATTGGTAAATATGGATGTAATCGGTTTGAAGTTCCTTTAAGCTGATTTCGATATCCGACCGGATACCGGAAGCTGTCCGTTCTTTTGATTTCGTTGCCAGTACCACCGGTTTGTCGGTTTGGTTCAGGGCGATGCCGATTTTGTGTTCACTGGTGGGGTATACTCTGGAGGTGTCGATAAAATCGATTCCCTTTTCAACCGCGTAGCACACCGTTTCAGCCGCTTGTTCTTCACTGACCCGCTGAATAGGGATTCCCCCGAAACCGAGTTTGTTAACCTTAAGACCTGTTCGGCCCAAAACAACCTGCTTCATATTGCCTTCCTTTCATTGACGAATCCGGTTCATTTGCTTGCATCGCGAGTTTAAGAATCTAATACAGCCGGTGACCTGTTTTCAAGAGAAAAGGGAAAACCGGGTTTTACTATTTCTTGACCGTCTATTTTATGGGCGGTGCGATGATGATCCGGTTTCCGGGATGGATCGGTTTTGAAGGATTGAGACGGTTCCAGATCAGGAGAGCCGGCAGCGGAACATTATAGAGTTCTGCTATGGTTGAGAGGTTTTCCCCGTCTTTGACAACATGGATCTTCTTCTGTTCATTGGACTGCCACTGCTTTTGCAGTGCATTCAGACGTTTATCAAAGCCCTTGGCAGAATTCTTAGGAATCAATATATTATGATTGCCTTTTCCGATATGGTGCCCCCTGATTTCAGGGTTTAGGTCTTTTATGGCTTTAAACGTCGTTTTGGCTGCTCTTGCAATAAGCTGAATGGGGGTCTGCTGATCGATATAGATCTCAATTCGATCATACTGAAGCGGCGGATAGTAATCTTCAGGCCTCAGAATAAACCCGTATTTTTGAGGGGATGACAATATCAGTTTGGCAGAAAGGATCCTGAACATGTACCGTTGCGTTTCGAGCGGTATATATAAGTCGTAGTAATTGTCCGTTGCCTGGGAGAGAATTTCCGCTTCAAGCCCCTGCTCCCCCATGTTAAATGCAGCCGCTGCCAGTGTCCATGAACCGAATTTTTCACGAAGGGCTTTCAAGTAGTCTATTGCGCTACGGGTGGCAGCAAATATGTTCCTTCTTTCATCGATTTCACGGTCTACCGTCAATCCGTAATTTCTGCCGGTAGACGACATGAACTGCCAAAAACCGAGCGCGCCTTTTGGGGATCCAACATGGGGTCTTAGCGCACTCTCGATCACAGATATATATTTTAGATCATCCGGCAAGTGATGCTTTGCGAGCATGGTTTCAATAAGTGGCAGGTAACGCTTGGAGCGCTTCATCCAGAGAATAACCTGTGGACGATCCCAAAGGGTGAGAAGCAGTTCTTTTTCCATTCGCTCTCGAACTTTTTGATTGCCAAGCGGGACCGTTTCATTGCAAAAATCGAGAGGGATTTTAATACGGGTGCTGGATATAAGAGATGGAATCCGGGAAGGTTCGAGAGTTTCACCGTGAACGCCGCTGACCGTAAAAAACAAGACCAGCAATAGAGCAGCCACGTATTTCATTTTTTCATCCTGTAGTCCAGGTATTATAAAATGCATGGAGTCGATTTTATTGAATCTGAAAATCAATTAGCTTAACCACCCGCTTCGCTGGAGGCACAAAGTT
>CAYSUA010000066.1:9628-10189 GCA_964433795.1 uncultured Desulfobacteraceae bacterium
CACGGAGATGTTAAATTTTTGGATTTGCCGGGAGAAGACGGCAAATCCAAACCGTCATGCCTTCGGGAAGGGCGGGTCAAGTGTGCCCGAAGGGCTTAGCAACCTTTCTCGATCGGTATCTCCCGATCGAGAAAAATAAGAATCTCTCTGTGTTCTCGGTGACTCTGTGGTAAATCTATGAATGCAAATAAATTAATGCTCCCTTTAATTCCAAAGTCGGCAGAGAATCAATTAATCATTTAAATCCAGGACAGCGTTCAAGGAACCGCTTTTGAACCCGTCCAGATCAAGAGATATATAAACGAATCCCAAATCGTGAAACACCCGGCTTATTTTTTCTCTATTATCCAGAATGATGTGAAAATCTTCCGGCGAGACCTCTATTCGTGCCGTATCCCCATGGTGCCGGACTCTTAAGACGCTTAGACCGAGATCATAAAGAAAATCTTCACCTTTTTCGACCTGGGAGAGTTTTTCAACGGTTACTTTTTCTCCATATGAGATTCGACTGGACATGCACGGCATGGCCGGCTTGGTGGCAATTTCAAGGCCGAAATAGGC
>CAYSUA010000066.1:10199-14565 GCA_964433795.1 uncultured Desulfobacteraceae bacterium
ATCCATTCCTATATCAACATAGGGTGCTAGTATGGAGGCTTCTTTGGCGGCCTGAATCCCGGGGCGATGGTCTCCCAGATCATCAGTATTTACACCGTAGAGTATCGGCCAGCGAGAATTATTCAAAGAGTCTTCGATCCGTTGTTTCAAATCTTCCAGTTTTTCAAACAGGGATTTTTTGCAATAATAGCATCGATCGCCTTCGTTGGCCAGGTACAGGGGATTTTCCATTTCGTCTGTTTCCACTATTTTAAGGGGAATGCCGTGTGTTTCGGCAAAATTGACCGCAAATCGAAACTCCCTTCTTGCAAGGGATGGGCTGTCGGCAAGTACTGCCACCATTCGATCTCCCAAGGCAAGATGTGCTGTATAGGCCAATAGAGCGCTGTCCACACCGCCGCTATAGGCAATGATGGCGCCGGCTTTCTCTGAAAAGCAAGTTTGTAATTTTCTTGCGAAATTTTCCGGTGAATCCTGGATGTTTGTTTCGGCTTTAAGATTTGCCAATTACGCGTCTCCCTTCGGAATAGTTTTCCGCGAGTGTCTGGTATTCAGATTCACCGAAAATTTCAGCGAATCGTTTTCCGTGAAGGCTGCTTCGTTTATAAATTCCGATGCAATCTTTGATGATTTGAATCACTTCTTCTTCACTGTAAACACCGGGAAGTTCTTTTGCCAGTTTCGGATGTCGACCCAGTTTGCCCCCCAGCAGCACCCGGTAACCTTTTCGGCCCTTTCGGATTGTGCCTGTGGGGCAAACATCCATGCATTGTCCGCACTTTAGACATTTTTCATAATCGATCTCAGGGATCTCCCGCTCATTATCCAGGACAATCGCATCTTCCTTGCACACATCAATACAGGCTTCGCACATGCTGCAGGGTTCGTTCGTGAGTTCCGGTATACAAGCACCGATGATGCCGATATCTTTGATTTGGGGTTGAGAACAGGCATTGGGACAATCGGATAGGGTGACCCTAAATTCGTGATGAAATTTAAGGTCGCCTTCGACCCGTTCTTGCAGAAAACCGAGCAGATCCTCTTCTTTTAGAAGGGTTTCGATTTTTCGGATCAAATCATCGCTTTCTATTGCGCGATTCGGGCACCCGGACGGACCAAAACATGAATCCAACTGATAGCCTTTAATTTCAGACTTCATATTGGTAAGATACCGGGCTTGGGTTGCTTTTACATCGGATAAAGAAACTACTTTCCTGCTTGCATCCGTGGCCTCTTTTTCAACCCGGGACCGAACCCGTTTACGGACGAAAAAGGGAACCTTCTTAACGGCTTCCTCAGCCTCTGGTGACCATTTCATTTGTATTCAGTTTCCTTTATTTACGAGGTAGCTTCTAATAATATTAAACAATCTGCTACCGCCGGCAACCATTATATTTCCCATTAAATGAGTTTGATATCAATTCAAAAATGACAAACCGTATGTATTTTCACTTTTTAAGAAGCCTTAAATAATAGTATACTATAAAATAAGGGTTATCACCAAAAGAGTTGATGTGATCCTGAGGATTCAAGGAATCGGTCCTATTGCGAAAATTAAGCAACATCAAGATGCCAAGCTATTGGTGATGACCCATCATAATCGAGATACAATGATTAAATAAATTTTAGAAGATTTATAGACAATGACGGGTTTCTTTACTATTTTTACATATACACCAGTTTGTCCGATAAAATATTGATAAACGGTGATAAGAGGCGAATATGAAACGGATTATAAAAAATGTATTTTGCTTTTGGGTTTTGTTGTTGGGCGTCCAATTGATTTTGTGCCTTACTGCATCGGCAAAAACAGTATTTAAGATGAATCACCAATTTCCTGAATCTGCCGCAGGATCAAAGATTGACCAATGGTTTGCCGATGAGATCGAAAGGGCGACAAAGGGTGAAGTGAAGATCAGAATCTTCTGGTCCAATGGCCTTGGCGAGGCAAACGAAAACCTGATGCTGTTGAAAAATGCCGCCATTGATATGGCGGCAATGTCAGCCGGATATTTTCCCGAGGAACTTCCATTCTTCTCTGCGCCCAACTCGATTCCCATGGGGATGGATAATATTTGTCAATCCAGCGAGATTATGAAAGCGTTCATGACACAGATTCCGGTTTTCAAAAAAGAAGCTGCCGAACACAATATCCGCCCGCTTTTTTTCCATCTGCTGAATCCATATTTACTGGTAACCAAAAGGCCGGTGAAGCGGTTTTCCGATTTAAAGGGGATGAGGATCCGTATCTGGGGCAAAGATATGCCACGTCTGGTGAAAGCCGCGGGCGGCAGGCCGGTAAAGCTTTTTTTACCTGATATTTATGAAGCGATGAAGCGTAATGTAATTGACGGATGCCCATTTTCCGTAGATCTCGTTGTTTCATACAAAGTCTATGAACTGGCGAAACATATTACCGAAGTGGTGATGTGGGAAGGTCCGAGCTGGGGGGTGTGGATCAGCGAGAAATCCTGGCAGAAACTTCCTCTTCATCACCAAAAGGTTATACTAAAAACCGCCGAAAAAGCCAGGCAAATGGAAATCCCATTAACCCATGAGGCAGAACTGAATGCCAGATCTTTTCTAAAGGATAAGGGTATAACGTTTCATCCGTTTCCGGCAGAAGAACTGGCCAAATGGAAAGATGCCAATCCGGATTTTTTTGATGATTTCATTCAAAAAATGGAAAAAGCAGGCAAAGGGGATGCTGCCGGACAGACCGTGAAATTGTGGAAGTCCATGCGTTCCCAAATTCGTTGCCCTTAAGACAAAAATAGAGATAGAATTTTTTTTTGGAGTGAATCAAGATGCTAAAAAATTTAAAAATAAGAACGAAACTTTTGATCTCCTTTCTGGCAATGAGCATTATCCCCTTTCTGGTTATCGGGATTGTCTCGTTGATGAATTCCAGCCGTGCCCTATCATCTTTGGCTTTTGGGCAATTGGAAAGTATACGGGAATTAAAAAAAGCCCAGATCGACAATTTCTTCTCTGAACGGGAAAATGATATGGGGATTCTCATGGAGACGGTGGCCAGCCTTAGACAGGCGGCTTTTGAAAAATTAAGTTCCGTTCAAGAGAGCAAGAAATCACAGATCCGAGAGCATTATAATGACATACTAAGTGATATCACCGTCATATCAAGAAATTCCACAGTGTTAAAAGCACTAAACGATTTTGCTTCGGTCTTGGACGAAGATGGAAGTTTCGACCATGAGTTGTATCGATTTTTTGAAGATGTGAAGTACGGTGATTCTTTGCGACAATATCCAATCGAATACGGATATTATGATTTATTGCTCATTACCAAAGAAGGCAATGTCGTTTATTCCGTGAGTGCGGAGCGGGATCTCGGGGCAAACTTGCTTGCCGGACCCTTGACTTCCAGCGGTCTTGGACGTTGCTTTCGTAAAGGATTATTGGGGCTGAATATTCAAGATTATGAACCTTACGCTCCTTCCGGTAATCAATACATCAGTTTTCTCGGGGCGCCGATCGTTGATAAATTTGGGAATGTTTCAGGCGTCGTTGTCATCAAAATAGATGTGAGCGCCATCAATACCATCGTCCAGCGTCGCCGAGGCATGGGAGAGACCGGTGAGACTTTCCTGGTGGGCGTGGAAGACGGTAAAACAGTTTATCGGAGTGATCGTATTATCAAGACCGGTCATTTCGGTTCTGAAATATCGGACAGGATCATCACCCAAGCTGTTTTAGGTACATTCGGCTCGGGAATCAATATCGGCAGTACCGGTACCATGGAGATTTTTTACCATGATCATCTGGAAATTTTGGGACTCGACTGGGTGATCATTACAACCATGGGCCTGGAAGAGGTGATCGCCCCTAAGCTGAAAGGAGAGCCTGAAAACTATTTCACAAAATTTGTGAACGCATATGGATATGCCGATCTTTTGTTGATTACTCCCGGGGGGGATGTTTTTTACTCCGTTGTCCGTAGTCAAGATTACGGTGCGAACCTAATCAGCGGCGATGCTGCCGATTCAGGGTTGGGGAAGCTATTCCACAAGGTGTTGGAATCACAATCCTTCGTATTTGTCGATTTTATGCCTTACCTTCCGGCCGGCGGCGAACCCCGTGCATTTATCGGTCAACCGGTTGTCCGCAGCGGGAATATTGAACTGGTGGTAGCATTACAATTATCGCCCGATACCATTAATCGGGTGATGCAGGAGCGATCCGGTATGGGAAAGACCGGTGAAACCTATCTGTTGGGACCCGATTCTATTTTGCGTTCGCAATCCTTCTTGGGTTCTGAAAGTGACTCCGTTGCCATCGATTCCGTGAACCCGAAAAAGGGGATAATCGATACCCCTGCCAGTCGAGCAGCACTTTCGGGAACAGC
>CAYSUA010000066.1:14575-15895 GCA_964433795.1 uncultured Desulfobacteraceae bacterium
AAATCATCCCAAATTATAGCGGCAAGCAGGTTCTTTCCGCATTCTCTCCATTGACCGTGTGGGATACCACATGGGCTCTCATTGCGGAAATGGATGTTGCCGAGGCTTTTTCTTCCGTAAAAGTGTTGAGATACGTGATGGGTCTGGTCGCCCTGATCGGAATAACTGCTATTGTCGTCATCTCTTTCCTTGTTGCCAGAAGAATTTCAGAGCCGATTAATAGACTGACAAATTTTACTGAAGAGATTTCCGACGGGAAATTTGATGCCGCCTTAGATCACACATTGATAGAGTCTAGAGATGAAATCGGCATGCTCGCAAATTCTTTCAATACCATGACCGGTCGGTTGAAAGAATCCATGGAGGAATTAAGGGAAGAGATCGCCGAGCATGCACAGGCAGAAAGCGCACTTCGTGAATCAGAAGAGAAATATCGTCTTCTGGTGGAGAACGCTCCGTTGGGAATTCTTTCCATGGATCCGGAAGGCCGGATTATTGAAGCCAATACGATGCTCATGAAAACACTCGGCGCGTCCTCTGCCGACGATATGCGTACAGTCAACTTGCTGACTTTTCCACCTCTGATTGAGGCAGGTATTGCCGATGATTTTCGAAACTGTCTGGAGACCGGAAAACCGGGTATATCTGAACGACCGTATATCAGTAGATGGGATACGGCGGTGTACCTCAGATATCACTTAACTCCGATCCGGTCCGGAGAGGACCGGATAATCGGGGTCCAGGCGATTGTGGAAGACATCTCCGAACAACGAAATCTGGAAGCTCAGCTTTTTCAGGCTCAGAAACTGGAATCCATCGGAACCCTGGCCGGAGGGATTGCCCATGACTTCAATAATATTCTGTCTCCTATTATCGGTCACACGGAATTGGCTTTGATGGAGGTCCCCTCTGATGATCCGTTGAAATTTAATCTGGAAGAGGTGTTTCAAGCTGCAAATCGTGCGAAAGACCTTGTGGCTCAAATCCTTACCTTCAGCCGCCAGAGAGAGCACAAGCACAGTCATATAAGAATCAGTCCTTTGGTGAAAGAAGCCCTAAAGTTGTTGCGATCCACTATTCCTACCACCATAGACATTAAGCAAGACATTAAAATCGGATCCGACATTGTATATGCGGATGGTACCCAGATTCATCAAATATTAATGAACCTCTGCACGAATGCAGCCCACGCAATGCGGGATAAGAACGGCACCATCGAAGTGAGCCTGGTGGACGAACATTTGGACTCGGGAAATGTGGGCCGGTATTCCAATTTGTCTCCGGGCAATTATTTGCGATTGACGGTGAGGGATACCGGAC